>JAJPJZ010000293.1 GCA_021323935.1 Terriglobia bacterium
CAACCACGAATACCGGCGGAGAGCGTCACCCGCGTACGACGCATCGACTGCGGTGATGTGCGCGGTGCGCCGCATCGCGGTCTTTTCCACCCAACGCCCAAGGCGATAGGCCAGCCACCACTTTGGCGGACGCTGCCCCCGCGGCACCGTCCAGTAATAGTCGGTCGCGATCGGATCTATCAGGTCGATGACGTACGGAATGCCGAAGCGCGCCCGCGCCAGGCGGCCAAGCAGCAATCCGGCCGAGGGCGGCGTTGGCAGAAACAGCAGGTCAGGCTTGTGCTCGCGAATAACTTGCTTCAGCGCGCGCCAGTGATGCCACAGGCTGCGCCATCCCGGGTCTCCTAATCCAATTCGTCGCGTAAACTTCGCGCTCAGCGCCCGCGTGCGAACCACTTCAAGATCGCCCGGCAAAAGCCGGTTGTTCTCCGCATCCACTACGGTTTCGTAATACTCCGGCGCGGTCGCAATAACGATAGGCTTCCAGCCAAACTCCGGCAGATGCGGCGCAAAGAAGCGCGCGCGCAGCGCAGGTGGATGGCTGCTGGGAGAAAAATCAGGCGCCAATATGACGACAGATTTCATCATGCCCGCGCTGCCGCCTCCACGTTCATCGCTGCCTGCGCACCCGGCGAGAGCGCCTGCTCCACGATGTTGAGGAACCGCTTCTTTTCCATGTCCCAGTTGTAGCGGTCTATGCCCCACTGCCATGAGCACTGCCGCGCTCGCGCGAGCGCCTCGCGGTCATCGTGCCAACGCTTCAGGGCGGCTGCGACGGTTGCGATGTCGCCGTGCTGGTAGGAAATCGCCGCCGGCCCGATGGTGCGCAAAACCGGCTGCTGGCCTGGGGTTGCGGTCGCAATGATGGCGTTGCCCGCCAGCATGTAAGTGAACAGCTTGTTCGTGAGGCACAGCTTCCGGTTAAGGCTGACGGGCTGCTCGAGTGCCAGGCCCACGTCGAACTCGGCGGCCAGCCGCACCATTTCGTCGGGCGGCGCCGGCGCGTGATGCACCAGCCGATTCAGCGGAATGTGCAGCGAAGAGTAGAGGTCATTCAGCTCTTCGCGAAATCCGCTTGCCCACTGGCCTCGCAGGTGAAGCTCAATGTCGCATTCTGGAATGAGCCCGATGGCGCGCACGATCTCCTGCAGTCCGCGATCAGGCCCGATGGTCTGCGAAAACCAGTAGAGCCGCAGCGCGCCCGCGGCAACGCTTCGCAATCTTGCTGGGCGATCGCGCAGCGGAAATACATTCAGGATAGGAGCGGGTTGCGCAATCCCAAACCGCTCAGCGTAAGCCTCGGCAATGGCGGGTGAGCCGGCCGTAATGTAGTCGCAGCAGGGAAGCCATGCCTGCTCAAGCGCCGCCGCGGTTCGGTCCTGCTGACGGCTGTCGGCATCACCGCCGTCCGCGCCAAGTGCGGCATGGCCCGACTCGAAATCCTCGGCATCGTAGCCCAATCGAGCATTGTGCTTGCGCGCCGCCAGGCCAGCGGCGGCAAGCGCGCCCGGATGCCTGGCTATATAAAGATCTGCCGGGCGCGCCGCCGCAGCTTTGGCGAGCTCGCGCACATGGCGACCGGCGGCCGCCTGAAGAACAGCCTGCGAGCGTAGCACCGGCGCAAGCGCGCGCGCCGCCTTGTGCCGTACCCGTTGCCACTGCCGTGCGAGCGCATGCTCTCCGCCCACATACGTGCACGGCCATCTCCGCGATGCGAGCAACTCACGATCAGTTTCTCCCGCCCAATCCGCGTGCTCCGAGCACAGCACTTCAACGCGGTATCCGGCCTCAACCAACGCATCGGCTTCTTTCACCAACCGGGGGTTAGTGGAAGGTTGCGCTTGCGTCAGCATGCAAATACGCGTCATGGCCCTGTTATCGAAAGCTGAATCAGTCGCGCCGATCTTGTTGATTGTGCCCCTGCGCTCGCTAAACGGCGGCTGCGCTGACCGCGCGGACACTCTCCGAAAGCTCGGCGGCTGTGTGGTCGATCACCTTTTTCAGAATTCCTTCAAGATCGAGCGTCGGCCGGTAGCCAATCGTTGCCGCCAGGCGTGAAATGTCAGGCACGCGCCGCCCGGTGTCTTCAAAACCCTGTTCATATGCCTCGGCATAGGGAACATGCACAATCGGAGAGCTGCTGCCGGTCATCTTCTTAATCAGCGCGGCCAGCTCATTCATCGTGATCTCCTGCCCGCTGCCCACGTTAAAAATTTGCCCCACCGCTTCCGGCGTGTGCGCCAGCCGCGTCAGTGCCCACACCACGTCGCCTACGTAGGTGAAGCTGCGCGATTGCCTGCCGTCGCCGTACACCGTGATCGGCTCATTCCTCAGCGCCTGGCGAACGAACGTGGGAATCACCATCCCGTAGCGGCCGGTCTGCCGCGGCCCCACCGTGTTGAACAGCCTCACAATCACGACCGGCAGCTTTTTCTGGCGCAAGTAGGCCAGTGCCAGGAATTCATCAACCAGCTTGGAGCAGGCGTAGCTCCAGCGCGACTTGCTGCTCGGCCCCAGCAGCACGTCCTGGTCTTCACGAAAGGGAAATTGCTCCGATTTCCCGTACACCTCAGACGTCGAAGCGATCAGGACCTTCTTGCCCTTCTTGCTGGCGTGGTGCAGCACCGTCTCGGTGCCGTGTACGTTGGTTTCAATGGTGTTGACCGGATCTTCCACGATGAGCTTTACGCCCACCGCCGCCGCCAGGTGATACACCACGTCGCAGCGGTCCACCATTTCGGCCACCACATACGCGTTGCGCACCGAGTCCAGGACGTAGTGAAATCCGGGCCGCGACTTCAGCGCGTCGATGTTCGCCATGCTGCCGGTTGAAAGATTATCGAGCGCGTAAACTTCTTCGCCGCGTTTCAGCAGCGCTTCCGCCAGGTGTGACCCGATAAAACCCGCACCGCCCGTAATGAGCGAACGAACCGGCATGAGGCCCCCAATGATGACGTAAGACCGAACTGGCTCAGTGTCGCGAATCCGGCATAGCCTGGCAATTAGCGAGAGGAGTTCGAGCCGCCATTATCGCCGAACTGCTTGACCCGCGCCAGCTTTCATCGCTGTGGCGGAACTCGCATAAATAAAAAAGGCCGCTCGCGTGCAAGCGGCCTGTCCCGGACCTCAGCTTATTGCTTGGGCTGCGGAGGCACGTCAGCGCCGGCCGGAGCGCTCGCCACCGCGGTGCCGTCCTGCGCTTCGTCGATTTGCACCGTCTCGAGCATCTTCTCCAGCCGCGCAAACACCTGCTTCTGCGACACCGGCTTGACCTGCTCAGCTTCGCCCTGGTCGCTGCCGTCGCCGTCCTTGGTTTCAAAACCCAGCACAAACTCGTAGCAGGCGCCGTTCTGGCTGGTGTGATACGTGCGCGTGACCGAGTTATCCCCGGTCTGCTCGATCATCATGGCGTCGGCATCTGCGATCTTCGTCTTCACCGGCGTCAGCGCCTCGGCCGCCTGGAATTGTGAGCACTGCTCGGCCGTGAGCTTGCGATTCACGTTCACGGTGAGGAATGCGCGTTCGAAGTCGGTCTTTTCGTAGTAGCCGGCGGGGATTTCGATCGTCGCCAGGTTGACGCCGCCTGCCGCAACGAAGCCGTTCACCGTCTCTTCACCTTTGACGCGCAGCTTGTGCCCGCCTTTGAAGCCGTACTGCCACGGATATTGCATTGAAATTCCGAAGTCGCTGTCGCGGAACGTGGCCAGCGGCCCGCGACGTGCCACGCTGTGCGAGACCGCCGAAACCGGCTTCAGCAGCGGCATTGCAGCCGATTGTGTCTCCGGCTGCTGCGCCGGCGCCGCCTGGCTCGCCGCGTTTTGGCCCGCGCGGTTCGGCGCCTGTGCCGCCTTGCCCGCCGAGGAGCACGCCACCAGCGTCATCAAGCCCGACGCCGCCATGGCCGCGATTGCAAAGTTGATCTTGGTAGAAACGAATTCCCGGATCTGTGTGCATTTCATGTCCTTCACCTCCCGACCGCTTCTTCAGCAGTCGCGAACATGAAGGGCACGCGCGCCGCCAAACGCAAGTCGATGATTCCGCTCCAGCCGCAGTCATCGCCTGCGTGTCAGCCCGCCCGCACCGTGGGCCGCCACACACGCCGCTTAGCTTCCGGCCGAGCCTTTCAGCTTTGCCACCTTGGCTTCGGCAGCCTCGCGCAGCGCCTGCTTGAATTGATCAGTCTGCGAGTTGTCGTTGGGCAGCAGCTCCAGGCACTTCTGATCCGCGGCCAGCGCCTCGGCATTCTGCCCGTTGGCCAGGTAGCCATCCGCCAGGCTGTCCTGCGCGTTGGCCGAATTGGGGAAGGCCTCAGCGTTGAGCTTGAACAGCACCAGCGCGTCCTGCTTGGCCTGCGCCGTCTGCTGCGGCGAAGCCCCGCCTCCGCTGCTCGCCGGCGGATTCGCGCCGCCCATCGTGATGCCCACCGATTGCAGCCGCTGGTAGGCCAGCGCGTTCAGCATCGATTCCGGAAACACCTCCGCATGCGGATCGCGCCTGCGCTCGTCGTGGAAAATCTGCGCTGCCCGCGCGGCGCCGCCCGGCTGCGACGCTGCCACCCAGAAGGTCCCCGCAGCCGTCTTCTTCGGCGTGAACTTTGCGCTTGCGCTCGCCGGATACTTCTCCAGCGCGTCCACGTAAAACGCCACAATTTCTTTCGGCAGCTCCGGATGCGGCCCGAAAATCTCCGTGCCGTGGCGGCCATCCTTAAACCCAACAAACCTGTTTCGTGGATTGCCCGTCAGCTCCGCCGTCCACTGCATCAACTGCGGCGCTTCCGTGGAATACTCATCGTCGGCCGCGGCCGCCGTGAACAGCGGGATCCACGCATTCTGCCGCAGGTAATTCAAACCTCCCGCATCCGTTTGCCCCGCCAGCAGCACCAGCGCCCGAATTTCAGGATGACGCCGCGCCAACTGCACCGCATTGTTCACGCCGCACGAGCCGCCGCCCGCGCCGATGCGGTTCCTGTCCACGCCCGGCTGCTGCAGCATCCACGCAAACTCGGTATCGAAATCGCCCGGCCACTTTTCCGCGAGCTGCTGCTGCACCTCCGCAGAAGCGTTGGCCGCCCGCGGGCCGCCGCTTTCGCCGAACCCGCGATTATCGACCGCAAGCGCGTTGATGCCCGCCGCGCTCAACTGCTCGGCCACCGGCGCCCATGACTTGCGATCGGTGTTGCACATGTGCAGCAGCATCACGGCCGGCGCACTCTTGCCCCCGGCTTTCGCCGCGTACCACGTGCCTTTCAGGCTTGTGCCGTCAGCAGCGGTGAACTCGACGTCGCGCGGCGTCTGCGCCGGCGCCCACCCCGCCGCCATCAGCGTCGCAATCAAGGCCACAAAAATCCGTAGGCATTTCATGAGCAAAATGGTACTCCTTTGAATCCCGCAGGAACGATGCCGCCGGCGCCCTGTTATCCCTCCGGCGCAATCAGCGGCCTGGATGGTCGTACCCCGGCGGCGTACCCTTGTTCAGCGGCCATGCCGCGTTTCACCATGCAACCCAAAGATGTCGTTCGAAGCTGGATTGAGGCGTTCAATCGCGCTGACTCTGCCGCGCTCGCCGCCATGTACGAAGAGAACGCCACCAATCACCAGGTCGCGTTGCAGCCGGTCACCGGCCGCGCCGCCATCCGCCGCATGTTCGAAGAAGGCTTCGCCGCCGCCGAAATGCACTGCATCCCCGAAAACCTTTTTCAAGACGGCGACTGGGCCATCCTGGAATGGCGCGACCCCAAAGGCCTGCGCGGCTGCGGCTTCTTCCACATCCGCAACGGCAAAATCGCCTTCCAGCGCGGCTACTGGGACCGCCTATCCTTCGCAAACACCCACGGAATGAAACTCAATTAACCTGGTTCTGGACGCCCTCGCCCGGAACACAGCCCACCTAGGCTTAACGTGGTTCCGGGCGCGCTCGCCCGGAACACAGCCCGCCGAGGCTTAACGGGGTTGCGGACGCCCTCGTCCGGAATGGTGGCCGAAGGCCACTCAGCTATTATGACGAGCAAGATGTCCCTCGCCCG
Source organism: Terriglobia bacterium (assembly GCA_021323935.1). Taxonomy (GTDB): domain Bacteria; phylum Acidobacteriota; class Terriglobia; order Terriglobales; family Acidobacteriaceae; genus JAFAIN01. The sequence continues at coordinate 6,023 of JAJPJZ010000293.1, forward strand.
CAAATACCGCTACCGTCGCCGCCTTCCACACATTCAGGCCAACGCGGTGACCGTCGATTTTGTCACCCAACATCGCTGGATTCTTCCTGAACTCGCCCGCGACGTCGTCTTCAACTGCTGCCTGCATGAAAACCGTAAGACCATCGACCTGTTTGCCTGCGTGGTAATGCCGGATCACGTTCACCTGCTGTTCCGCGCGCTGCGCGACGAAGACGGCTGGCCTTATTCGCTGCCCGAGATCATCAAGAGCATCAAAGGTCTTCAGCACACAAAATTAATCGTGAGCTCGGCCGGACCGGCCAGGTCTGGCAGGAAGAATTTTTCGATCACGCTCTGCGAGCTTCCGAGCCTCTCGCCGGCGCGGTTGATTACATTCGACTCAATCCTGTCGAAGGCGGCTTGGTGAGCAAGCCCGAAGATTACAAATGGCTGTACGTCGCGAAATAATTCACGTGGGTCCGGACGCCCTCGTCCGGACAGGGCGAGCAAAGCGCGCCGGTTTTTGTTGCTGGATTCTCCCAGGAGCACCGAAAAACAAAGCAGGCGGCCCCTTCGGGTCCGCCATTCCGGACGAGGGCGTCCGGAACCACGTTGTTACTTAGCTAAACAAGAAATCGATAGGCCAGAACCCACACTGTTGCTTTGCGAAAAGGGGTACCCGAACACCCATTCAATGAGAAGCACCTTGAGCGCGGCACCCGGCAGTCGTTCGGACAAGGTGCCGTTGCCGCCGAAATGAAATGTATTGTCGAAAACCTGTTTCAGGACGGCGACTGGGCCATGCTGCAATGGCGCGACCCCAAAAAGCCCTCCGCGGCCGCGGCTTCTTCCATCTCCGCAACGGCAAAATCGCCTTCCAGCGTGGCTAGTGGGACAGCCTCTCATTCGCGCAAGCGCATGGGATGAAGGTGGAATAACCTTGGGCTAGAATTGTGCTGCGCGGCTTCGCTACTATCTGGAATCAGCAGACCGGCGAGCCGCATATTTACGATCACAGCGTCGCGGAACACGAAGTTGAAGAGGTGCTCGCGGCCGCAGTTGAAGATCGACCAGCGCGCCAAAGCTCGCGGATGGCGGTTGGACAAACCGAGGCAGGCAGATATTTGCGCCTGGTTTATGTGCCTGACGCAGAGCCCGATTCCGCCTTCGCGTACGAACTCGGTCCGAAGGCGCTCAAGGCACTCAAACGCAGGCGGCGTAGGAAACAATGACGAATACGAAAAATAGATTTGCTGAAGGATGGGATGATGCCCGCGTGCGCCGGGTGCTTGAGCATTATGAATCGCAGTCCGATGAACAAGGGCTGGCTGAAGACGAAGCCGCGTATGAATCCACGACTCACACCATGATGGAAGTTCCCGTCGAGCTTGTGCCTCGCGTCCGCCAACTACTCGCCAAGCACCGAAATCGATAATCAGAACCGACACAAGCACAGCTTGAGTAGCGCCGCGGCGCTCAACGAAAAGCGCGTTGAGTGGGGCACCCGGCAGAATCCACGCTTTTTGCTTTCTAAAGGTTGGGGCACTCCCGACAAGCGATGAGGTATGAAGCCGCGGCGGGTAACGCAGCCTGTCAACACGATTGCGGTAGGGAGCTGGGCAAAAGACGTCAAACGTATTGATTGGCGCCGCTGAGGCGTGATATTGATCAGACCCAAATTCATATATATCGAGGCACCTTCTCATGGAAATGTCGCCTAAGCCAACGAGCTTTGCCGCATTAATAGGAGTTCAGAAAAAACAGCTTGTCATACCCCCTTATCAGCGTCCTTACGCTTGGGAGGAGGAGCACTTTCGCGAGTTGACAGAAGATTTGTCGAACTCCGGTATGGGCGACCATTTCATGGGCACGCTCGTGCTCAATACCGAAGACGAAATGCAACCCGTGGTGATTGACGGACAGCAGAGGGTCACCACAATTATGCTGCTGCTCGGTGCGATCCGAGACACCTTGCATGAGCTCGCGAACGATGACGAGGTGCGATTGCAATACTCGTATATGCAAAATCAATGGCCCGAGTCAGGAC
>JAJPJZ010000161.1 GCA_021323935.1 Terriglobia bacterium
ATCCAGGCGAACAAGGCCAGCTACAACATCACCACCGAAGTGGGGACGTTCGAGGACGTGACGGCAACGCTCGGCATGGCGTCGCGCGCCGGCCACGTAGTGCTCACTTCGCCAAGCCCGCTGGCGTTCACCGGCTCGACTGTGCAACGCGCCGGGCCTGACCGCATCATTGCCTTCAACGCGCTGGTCACCACCTGCGACCTGCGCTCGCCGGCGTGGAGCTTTGACGCGCAGCGAGTCGTGATCGATATTGGCCGCGAGGCCGAGCTCTACCACGCCACCTTCCGCATGCACCGCGTCCCTATGCTGTATCTCCCGTACCTGCAGCGCCCGGTGGAGACGCTGGGCAGGCAAAGCGGCTTCCTACTGCCCAGCCTCGGGCAGTCTTCGACCAAGGGCACGATTATTGGCGATTCATTCTATTGGGCAATCAGTCGCAGCATGGATGCCACGCTCGGCGGCGAATATTTTTCCAAGCGCGGCTGGGCGCAACGCGGCGAATTTCGCATGCGCCCGGAACAGGATTCCACCTTCGACCTGGTCTATTCCGGCGTGCTCGATCGCGGAATCCCGGTCGGCGGGCAGACGCAGAAGCAGGGCGGAGAGGAGGCGCGCGCAACCGCCGATGATTCGCACCTTCCGCTCGGCTTCCGCGGAGTCGCCGACGTGGACTACCTCAGCTCATTTCTCTACCGGCTGGCATTCGCCGAGAATTTTTCGCAGGCGGTAAATTCTGAAGTCAAATCAGATGCGTTTGCATCGCGCAGCCTCTCGGGCTACAGCTTCAACCTGCTGGGCTCCCGCTATCAGAATTTCGAAAGCACTTCGCCGGGCGACCTGGTGACGATTCTTCATGTGCCCACGGCCGAAGGCAGCGCCAGCGAGCACCAACTGGGCAATGCGCCGTTGTTCTGGTCGTATTCGGCGGCGGCCGAGGGGGTTTCACGCCGCGAGCCAGGGTTCCTGACTTCGGCGCTCGTCGGCCGCTTCGATGCGGCGCCCAGCCTCGACATGCCGATCCTCACCCACGGCTGGAGCTTCCGGCCTGAGCTCTCGCTGCGCGACACCTACTACACTGAGCGGCTTCAGCCGAACGGCGGGCTGGGCATTCCGGTGAGCGACCCGCTCAATCGCCAGGCGCTCGGATCCGGGCTTGAAATTCGTCCGCCGGCGCTTTCGCGGGTGTTTGCGCGACCGGTCATGGGCCGCAAACTGAAGCACACCATTGAATCGCGCATGCTGTATAGCTACGTGACCGGCATCGACAACTTCCAGAACGTCATCCGCTTTGATTCGCGCGATATTCTGAGCGACACCAACGAAGTGGAATACGCAGTGGTGAACCGAATCTACGGCAAGCGGCTGCACCCTTCGAAAACCTGCGTACAACCCAACCCCGCCGTGGGCGCCGAACTTACGCCTGAGGGAACTCTATCGGCAGCCGCGCCGGTCTCGAGATCAAGCCAAACTCTTGATGACAGCAACTATCGCCCGGAGCAGGCAGGCGGAACTACGCCGTGCGAGCCGGAAGGCAGCGTGCGCGAGCTCGTGAAATGGGAGCTGGTGCAGAAGGCCTTTTTCGACCCAGGATTCGGCGGCGCCGTCGTCAATGGCAAACGCAATGTGCTGACCACCACGGCAGACCTGACCGGCATTGCGTTCCTGACCGAGCCGCGCCGGTTTTCGCCCATCATCTCGCGGCTGCGGCTGCAGACCAGCTCGAACACCGATTTGCAGTGGAACCTGGATTACGACACGCGAAAAGGGCGAATCAGCGGCAGCACGGTGTTTGCGACCTGGCGCCTGGGCGAGTTCTTCCTCGGCGGCAACCAAACTTATTTCCAGGCCCCGGGAGAAATCTTTGCCACGTCTTCCTTGCCGGTGACGCCTGAATTCAACCAATATCGCCTCTTGCTGGGCTACGGCCACCCCGACAAGCGCGGCCTTTCGCTCGCCGGGAGCATCGGCTACGACAACGTATTCAGCGCGCTGCAATACGGAACCATCCAGACCAGCTACAACTGGAATTGCGTCGGGCTCAGCTTTGAATACCGGCGCTTCTCGCTGAACACGTCGCAAGGCGCGGTGCGCGTTGAAAACCAGTTCCGCTTTGCCCTCAACCTGGCCAACATCGGCACGTTCGGCAATTTGCGGCGCCAGGAACGCCTGTTCTGAAGCGCTGAACGCCCCGGCAGAAGGCGCTTGCCATGAGATAATCGAGCTATCCCGCAGCTTGGAAGCACACAGCAAGGCAGGCATTTGAAGTGTATCTGTTGAAGCGTTCGTTCTTTATCCTGGCCCTCATCACCCTTGGTTGTTCGGCGCAGTCTCCCTCGCAATCACAAACCGCGGCGACGCTCAGCGCCGGTGAAACCGCGCACCTCAGGCGGCTCATCCGCGCGCACTTTGAAGTGGCGCCGAGCCTCGATATCACCTTCGGGACGCGCTCTGCGAGCGACTTTGCCGGTTACGACGCCCTCCCGGTAACGCTCTCTGACGGCACTCACACCCGCACCTTCGACTTCCTGATTTCTGCCGACGGAAAGAAACTGATGCGCAAGGGCGAGATGGAATCACCGGCAGGCTGGACGCCGCAATCGGGCATCGGCAGCAGCACGAACAACGAAATCGCTATCACTAACACATACCGCTTCCTGGTTTCAAAAGATGGCTCGAAGCTGATGCGCGTCAACCTGGTTGACGATCCGATGGAGAAGATTTCGCTCGCATCGCGCCCCAGCCGCGGCGCCAAGGACGCGCCCGTCACCATCGTGGTGTATGACGACTTTGAATGCCCTTACTGCCGTGAGAACCACGAAGAGCTGTTCGGGCAGATCATGAAGGAATATGGCGACAAGGCCCGCGTCTATTACAAGGATTACCCGCTTTACGAAATTCATCCCTGGGCCGGCCACGCTGCGGTCGATGCTAATTGCCTGGCAACGCAAAGCAACGACGCATACTGGGAATTCGCTGACTACGTTCACCCGCACGCCAAGGACATTTCAGGCCACGACCGGCCGCTGCCCGAGCAGCTTGAGGCGCTCGACAAAATCGCTGCTGATATCGGCCAGCGGCGCGCCCTGAACGCCCAGCAACTGGCCGCTTGCCTGAAGGCCCAGGACGATACCAGCGTGAAGGCCTCGGTAAAGGAGGGCGACAGCCTGGGCGTGAATGCCACGCCGACCATGTTCATCAACGGCGAGCGCACCGAAGGCATTGTGCCGCCTGACCAGCTCCGTGCTATGCTCGACCGCACTTTGCGCGATGCCGGCCAGGAGCCGCCCGCGCACCCAAGAGGCGCCGAAGCTGCCGAGCAGGGCAAAGCTGCGCCTCCGGCAACAAAGCCTTAGAATGTTCGAAATAATGCGCTTCGTCGAGAGAACCAGACTGGCCGTTATGGCTGCAGCCGCAGTCGCGTTGTTGTTTGGCGCATGCAACCACGTCAGCCGTGACGTGGTTGCGCGCGTCAACAGCAAGAACATTACTCGCACTGACCTTGAAAAATATTACAAGCTGCAGGTCCGCGCGGAATCGCAGCAGCAGCCGCAGCAGCCTGATGACCCGGTGCAGGCCGACAGCACGCGGCTGAACGTGCTCGATCAGCTCATCCAGCGCCAGATCCTGCTGCAGCAGGCGGAAAAAGACGGCGTTCTGGCCACCGACGACGAGGTCAACGAAAAGCTGACGGAGCTGCGCTCGCCCTACACTGCCGAAGAATTCCAGAAGATGCTGCAGCAGCGCGGCATGACGGAAGATGACGAGCGTTACGAAATTCGCGTGAACCTGACCCAGCAAAAGCTGATCAACAAGCAGGTCAACTCCAAGATCAACATCTCCGATGCCGACATTTCGGCGTACTACAACACGCACAAGGCCGAGTTCAACCTCATCGAGCCGCAATACCAGGTGGCGCACATCTTCGTTGCCATCGGCGGCGATGCCCAGGCCACCGGCGACAAGCCGCACTCGCCGGCTGAAGCGCTTTCCAAGATTCAGATGGTTGAGAACCGGTTGCGCAGCGGCGAGACGTTTGAATCGCTCGCGCAACGCTACTCGGAAGATCCCAACACCCGTAACAGCGGCGGAGAAATCGGCGCACCCATGCCGGAATCGTCCTTGAGCCGCACCGACCCGGCATTGCGCGATGCGCTGCTCAAGCTCAAGCCGGGGCAGGTCAGCAACATCATTCCAACTTCGGATCCGCGCTCCCACCAGGCGGCGGGCTACGAACTGGTGAAGCTGATTGCCCGCGAGCCGGCAGGCCAGCACGAACTTTCTGACCCGGAAGTGCAGCAGTTCATCCGCGAGCGGCTGCGCAGTACCCGCGAGCAGTTGCTCAGCGCGGCGTATTCCGAAGTCGTTCGCGACCAGGCCAAGGTTGAGAATTATTTTGCGGAAGAAGTGCTGAAGCGGTTCGCGCCAAAATAAATATCCATGATCAAGACCCTGGAATGGACGCCTGACGGCGTGCGCTTCATCGACCAGCGCAAGCTGCCGACCGAAGAAACCTACGTGACCTGCTCCACCCATGAGGAGGTCGCGGAGGCAATTCGCAACATGACGGTGCGCGGCGCGCCTGCCATCGGCGTGGCCGCGGCCATGGGCATCGCGCTGGGCACGCGCGATGCGGAAGGCGATCACGTTTCAGAATTGCGCCGCAATTTCGAAGAAATTTGCGACACCATGGCGGAAACCCGGCCTACCGCGGTCAACCTTTTCTGGGCGATCGAGCGCATGCGCCGCCGGTTTGAAGAAGCCTCAGAGCTGCCGGTTGAACAGATCAAGCAACTGCTGATTGCTGAGGCCCAGCGCATGTATGTGGAAGACATTGCCGCCTGCGAAGCCATGGGTGCTCACGGCGCCGCCCTGCTCCCCGCCAGCGGTGGCGTGCTGACGCATTGCAATGCCGGCGCGCTGGCCACCTGCGGCTACGGCACGGCGTTAGGCGTAATTCGCGCAGCCGTGGATGCGGGAAAGAAGCTGCACGTTTTCGCTGACGAAACGCGCCCCTTCCTGCAAGGCTCGCGCCTCACCGCATGGGAGCTGATGAAAGACGGCATTCCCACCACCGTGATCTCCGACAACATGGCGGGCGCCATGATGCGGCAGGGCAAAGTGGGCGCGGTGATCGTTGGCGCCGATCGCATCGCTGCCAACGGCGACGTAGCCAACAAAATCGGCACCTACACCGTCGCGATATTGGCGAAAGAGCATGGGATCCCGTTTTACGTCGCCGCGCCCTTTTCCTCAATCGATCTCGAAACGCCGAGCGGCGAACAGATCCCGATTGAGCAGCGCTCCCTGCGCGAAGTTACGCATTTTGCGGGTAAGCAAATTGCGCCGGCGGGCGTAGGCGCGGAAAATCCGGCGTTTGACGTGACGCCGCACCGTTACATTTCGGCGATCATCACCGAGCGCGGCATCGCTCGCGCCCCCTACAGCGACTCCCTCAGGGAACTGGCACAAGCCGCCGAAGCGATTCGCGCCTGACCGTCGCGCCAGGCCCCCGCTGCTGGCGATCCGCGCATCCATAATGGTTTGAGTTATGCCCCATCAGCGGCTTAATTATGAGAGCGGCGGCAGGCCGGTTGCTGCGGAAGTATTCAGCCCCGCAGACGAATCGCACCCCGCGCTGATCGTGCTGCACGGCTCTGGCGGCTACCGCGATTTCAGCATGCTGGCGCAGCTCATCACTTCGCAGGGCTACGCCGTCGTGGTCCCGCATTATTTCGACGTCAGCGGAACGCACTGGGCCGACGCACAGGCCATCAGCCGGCACGCGCTCACGTGGACACGTGCCGTGGCAGACGCGATCAGCTTCGCAGCCTCACTGCCATTCATCGATGGTGAACGCATTGCACTGGTCGGTTTTTCACTGGGAGCCTATATTGCAATCGCGGTCGCAGCCGAAGACGCTCGCGTGAAGGCGGTTGTGGAATTTTTCGGCGGCGTTCCCGAGGCGATGGCCGGGCGCATCCGCCGGCTGCCGCCGACGCTGATCCTGCACGGTGAGCAGGACAATGTTGTCCCGCTCAGCGAGGGCCTGCGGCTGAAGCAGCTCTGCATTCAGCGCGGCATCTGCGTTGAAATGGAAACGTATCCTGGCGCCGGCCACAGCTTTCCGGCGATGGTGATGCTGCAGGCCGCGCACCGCGCGCTCGATTTTCTTAATCGCCACGTGAAATCGGCGCAGGCAGCCTGAGCTACATCGTCTTCAGGCTCTTGCTCATGATGAGCCTCGCCTCCGTGCAGCGTTGCACGTCGCCCGGTTCAAGGCCTGAGGCCATTTCTTCAAGCACCAGCCCCTGCGGCGTCACTTTAATGTAGGCCATCTCAGTCACGATGGTATCGACCACCTTCGCGCCGGTCAGCGGCAGGGTGCAGCGCTTCAGGATTTTCGGTGAGCCTTCACGCGTGCAATGCTCCATCGCAATGATGACGCGCCGCGCGCCCGCCACCAGGTCCATGGCGCCGCCCATGCCCTTGACCATTTTTCCTGGAATCATCCAGTTGGCCAGATTGCCTTGCTCGTCAACTTCCATCGCGCCCAGGACGCTTAAATCGACGTGCGAGCCGCGGATCATGGCAAACGAATCGGCGCTCGAAAAATAAGCCGTCCCCGGTATCTCGGTCACGGTTTCCTTGCCGGCATTGATCAAATCAGGATCTTCCTGCCCGCTGACCGGATACGGCCCGATGCCGAGCATTCCATTTTCGCTTTGCAGAATGACGTCCATCCCGGCAGGTACGTGGTTGGCGACCAGCGTCGGCAATCCAATGCCCAGGTTGACGTAAAACCCGTCGCGCAGTTCGCGCGCAATGCGCTTCACGATGCGATTACGCTTTTCCAAATCCTTTTGTTTTTCGCCGGTCGTGGTCGATGCCATAGATTTTCAATTCACCATGCCGCAGGCGCGGTGGGCTGCCGCAGCCTCAATTGCGGTGGGTTCCGTCACCAGCTTGCCGCAGCGCGCCTGAATTCGGTGACCGCCCGCTCCAGGTCATGCTGCGACGCCCAGCCGAAGCGCTGTTCTTCCGATTTGTACTGCAGCGCCGCCTCGAGCAGCGCCGAAAACTCGTCATCCACCGTGCCGATGGCGTGGCGGTATGCCGCCGTCATCACCGCCAGCTCTGACGCCACGTCGCCCAGCGCCAGCTTGCCTTCCTCATACATGCGCAGGTACATCAGCGCGGAGCCGCGAATCTCTTCGATGCTGCTGTCAGGCGCGGGCATCATGTCGTCCTGACGGTGCGCTTTTCGATGCGCTTTTCGTAATTTGTGCCTTGAAAGATGCGCTTCACGTAGATGCTGGGCGTGTGCACGGAATCAGGCTCGAGCTCGCCAACCTCGACCAGTTCTTCCACTTCCGCAATCGTGATGCGCGCCGCCGTCGCCATCACCGGGCAG
>JAJPJZ010000301.1 GCA_021323935.1 Terriglobia bacterium
GCGGCGTGCTCGGCGCATGGTGGTGCGCCGCAATGCCAACCGCCCGCGGCTGCACTGGATTCAGGCGGTGCGGCATCATCGTGCTTTAATGCACTCAGCAGATGTCGCTGGCTGACCAACTCGGCTTCCGCTTTGAGATTCCGGCGCGGCGGGTGTGGAACGTCGCCGACCTGATCGGCGCGGTGCGCACGAAGCTGGAACGCGAATACACCGACGTGTGGGTGGAAGGCGAGATCACAAATTTCCGGCCGGCAGAGTCAGGCCATCTTTATTTCACGCTGAAGGATGACGGCACCCAGGCCGGCACGGCCCAAGCGGCACCATCCGCCGGCTCGGCGCAGCTCCGCGTGGTGATGTTCCGCACGGCGGCGCGGCTGCTGCGCTTCCGCCCTGAAAACGGCATGGCGGTGCTGGCGCGCGGGCGCATCACGGTGTACGAAGGACGCGGCGAGCTGCAGCTTTCAGCCGAATACCTGGAGCCCAAAGGCGCCGGCGCGCTGCAGGTTGCGTTTGAGCAGTTGAAGGCGAAGCTGGCGGCGGAAGGCTTGTTTGACCCGGCGCGCAAGAAGAAGGTGCCTTCGCTGCCGCGGCGCATCGGCGTGGTGACTTCGCCGCGCGGCGCCGCCCTGCACGACATTTTGAACATCCTGCGCCGCCGCCATGAAACCGTGAGCGTGCTGATTTATCCGGCGCAGGTGCAGGGGCCGGCAGCGGCTTCGGAAGTGGCCGCGGGGCTGCGCTTCTTTAACCGCAGCGCGAAGCTCGGGGTTGACGTCATCATCGTGGCGCGCGGCGGCGGGTCGCTGGAAGACCTGGCAGCATTCAACGATGACGGCCTGGCGCGGGTGATTGCCGCGTCGGAAATTCCGGTGATCTCAGCCGTGGGCCACGAAACCGACTTCACCATTTGCGACTTTGTGGCTGACCTGCGCGCGCCCACGCCTTCGGCCGCGGCTGAACTGGTGATCCGCAGCAAGCAGGAAATTGAGCAGCGCGTCGGCGATTTGCAGGCGCGGCTGGCGCGGGCGGCACGCTATCGCATCCTGCTGGCGCGCAGCTCCTTGGGCGAATTGGCGCAGCACCCGGCGCTGGCGCATTTTGGCGACAGCATCAACCGGCGCCAGCAGCGGCTCGATGATGCCGCCTTGCGGCTGGGCGCGGCCGAACGCGAGCGCCTGCTGCGCTTCCGCCGCCGCATTGATTCCTCAGCCCAGCGCCTGCAGCAGCACGATCCGCGGCAACGGCTGCAACGCCTGCACCGCGATTTGGACGCGCGCACCGCCGCGATGACCACGGCTGCGCGCGCGCTGCTCAGCCGCCGCAGTTCCGCAGTGCGCGAATCGGCGGCGCGGCTTGAGAGCCTTTCGCCCTTGAAGGTGCTGGAGCGCGGCTACGCGCTGGTGTTCGATGCCGCCGGCAAGCTGATTAAGAGCGCCGAGCAGGTGACCCTCGGCCAGGAGATTACGGCCAAGCTGGCCCGGGGTGCGGTTCAGGCAACGGTAAGCGGCAAGGAGCCGTCGTAGCCGCTCGCCATTACCCTCTATTGCTGGCCGGTGCTCGCCTCAAGCTCAGCCGAAATCTTCACCGACCCGCTGGTTGCCTTAACCTTGCGCTCCCAATCTTTGTAGCCCTTCTTCGAGATCTTGATGGTGTGGTCTCCCGGATCCACGCCGATACTCGAAGGAGTGTTGCCGACGAAGCCACCGTCGATTTCGACATCAGCGCCCGGCGGCTGCGAAGTCACGTCGAACATTGCCGCACTCTTACTCGTGTTCTGATCTCTAGAAGCCGGTACTTTCGCGTCGTCCGCAAACTTCGCGAGGTCTAATGGAGCATCCCCGTTGATATATGCCGTGACCTCGGTGCCCTTCGGAATCGTGATGTCTTTTCCGTGCATAAACAGGAAGAACGGAGCCGCAGGGAAAAAGACAATCGCAGTTGCTACCATTCCGCCAGTCATGGCGCCGGTGTGCCCACCCCCCTTTGCCTCCTTGACTGCTCGCAACGCAACCTTCTCGCCATCAGATAAGCGCACGGAGTCAATATTTACATTTAGTTTGCCGCCGCGCGCCATTCGCTTCTTCGCTTCCGCCTCGGTTACCGTGCCCCATGCCACACCGCCTTTGGGTATGACCAAGGTTTCGCCGACTTTCACTTCTTCTAGCACCTCAAAGTCGACGGTGTCGCCGGTCTTTGCGTCAGCGGAGGACAAAGTCCTCGACAAACGCAGCTTTACTGGCGTTCCATCCTCTAAAGTCGGCATGGAAGGGGCCGGTCTTAGGCGTGCCGTGGCTTCCGGTTGCGTCGAGCTGCCGCTCTGATTTGCTGGTAAGCCACTCTGCGCCGTTCCAGCGCGTTGGCACACCGCGCCTACGGGTGCCAGCAGAACAGTCAAGATAACGACGCTCTTCAGAAGATGCATAGGAACCTCGCAACAGAAATATTCAACAAAAGCGACGGGCAGCATAGCTGATTTGAAGCGAATGTCAAGGAAGGTAGAGTCCCGAGCCGCCCTTCCAGCCCGCCGCCACACGAGCGGTTACCTAGTCGCCACAAATGCCGAGCCGAACGCGTTCCCGGACGTGAGGCCTGCCAGCAACTGCCGGTTGACGCCGTTCGATAGCAGGTAATCAACCGCGACGCCAGACGCCGATTGCCCGGGCCGCAAGCAAGGGCTCGCCCCAAATGTCATGGTGATATTGAAGAAATTCTTGCCCGAACTGTCGGGCGCGATCATTCCGGAGAAGCTGCAACCCGAATTGCTTCCCGTAAAAGAGCCGCTACTCGATATGTTCACGGTTGCGGTCGAGCCATCGAGCAAGGTGCCGATCCACGAGCCGCTAATCTGGGATAGCGATGCGGCGGTATTGTAGTTGAACTGAGATGCCGGTATGGCAGTGCCGCTGAAGCTCACGGTCGGGCTTCCGGCCTCACTCAGTGTGCCGCTTATGCTTGATGCGGCTACATAGTTCGCATTGATCGAGCCAGGGGTGACTGCGCCGGTGAAGAGAAAATCGTTAACAGTTGCCGTGAAGGTAGTTGACCCCGACGTCCCCTGCCCGGCAACCATGCCGTCAACCAGCAACACATTTCCTGACAGAGTGCCGTAGATCCCATAGAAGCTGTCGTTGGGAAGCACGATGGTCTCGAAGGCAGTGTTGCTCGAAGTTGTGCCTGAGTACACGCCTTGCGCATGGCCCACCGTACTCTGCGGGGTAGTAGCGGGAGTGGGATTCGATGTGTTACTGCTACTGCTGCCCCCTCCGCCGCAACCTATCAGGAGCGTAATTATCCCCAAGACAACAATCGTGTGACGCTGCATATGGCCTCCTGAATTTTTGGCGGCAGGCACAATAGCAGAACTAGGACTCTTGTCAAGGAGCTACTAAGTAATTTTCGTTAGCTTAGATGCTGGTCATTGCATTCTCTGCTCTTCCGCTCCTACCGGCACTACGCAGCCGTGGGCGACGTCGCAGACTAGATGCTCGAACTGGATAGTGGTGTGGTGGATGTGGAAGCTATGCAGCAGGCGGTCCTTAACTTCGCGCAGGATACGTTCGCTGGCCGAGGGCGGAATATCGGCAATGGTGATGTGGCAGGAGAGCGCATGGCTTTCCGAGCCCAGGCTCCAGACGTGCAGGTCGTGAACGTCCTGCACTCCTTCAACCGTGCGCAGCACGCCGGCGATGCCGTCAAGGTCCATGCCGCGCGGAGTGCCTTCCAGCAGGATGTTGGCGGTTTCGCGCAGGATGCCGAGTGACGACCACAGCACCACCGCGCCGATGCCGACCGAGATTGCGGGATCGATCCAGTGGCGGCCGGTGGCGATGATGGCGGCGCCGCCGGCGATGACGGCAGCGGTGGAGAGCGTATCGCCCAGCATGTGCATGAAGGCGGAGCGCAGGTTGACGTCGCGGCCCGAGCGCCACAGCATCCAGGCAATGGCGCCATTCATGACGACCCCGGCGGCGGCAACGCCGGCCATCAACTCGCCGACTACGGGTTGCGGGCGCTGCAGGCGCTCAAAGGCTTCATAAAAAATCCAGAACGAAAGCAGCACCAGGGCGCCCGAATTCAGGAACGCCACCAGCACGCCGGCGCGCTGGTAGCCATAGGTCTTGGTGGAAGAAGGCGGCCGCGTCTGGATGTAAACCGCGGCCAGCGAAAGCAGCAGCGCCAGGAAATCGCTGACGTTGTGCCCGGCCTCGGAGATCAGCGCCAGCGAATGCGCGCGCAGCCCGGCGGCGAGCAGCAGCACGATGTAGCCGAGCGTGGCGAAAATTGAAATTTTCAGCACGCGCGCAGGCTGCTGCCCGTGCCCATGATCGTGGCCATGCGCATGCGCGTGCATACTTCATTTTAACGCCGTATTTCGCGCGCTTTGGCGGGAGCCGCTTGGAATGTGAATTAGAATTGAGTTCGCTTCCGCGGTTGTTCAGGCCTGCGCGGCAGGGCAAAGCCCGGCTGCCGGCGGAACGGCGCGTCGCGAACATCCTGCAGCCGAGGGGCCGTCGTTTGCTCAACCAGTTTTTAGAGCGCTGGCACAGCGTGTCGTGGGTGTCGCTGCTCGATATTGTGATCGTCGCGGTGCTGGCGTACCAGTTTCTGCTGCTGGTGAAAGGCACGCGCGCGGCGCAGATCGTGGTGGGCATCGCGGTGCTTGCGGCGGCGTTCTACGTTGCGCGCCTGGGCGAGCTCACCACCGTGAACTGGCTGGTGACGACGCTTTTACCTTATGGCGTGTTCGCGGCCATCGTCGTCTTCCAGAATGAGATTCGCCGCGCGCTGGCCAAGCTGGGCCGCAAGCTGACGTTCCGCAGCAACTCGGTGTCCATGGGGCTTGAGGCTTACGATGATATTGTCCTGGCGGCAAACCTGTTCGCGCAAAACCAGACGGGCGCGCTGATCGTGATTGAGCGCGATATCGGGCTGCGCACCTATATTGAAAGCGGAGTTCCGCTGGACGCGCACCTTTCTTACGACCTGCTGGCCACCATCTTTCGGCCCAGCGCGCCGCTGCATGATGGCGCGGCGATTGTGCAGGGCGAGCGCATCGCCGCCGCCGCCTGCTTCCTGCCGCTCTCGATGAACCCGGTGCTTTCAACCCAGCTTGGCACGAGGCATCGCGCCGCCATCGGCATCACGGAAGAGACCGACGCAGTGGCCGTGGTGGTGTCAGAAGAAACCGGCGCCATCAGCCTGGCGCTGGCGGGAAGCATTGAACGCGACCTTTCGCCGGACGAGCTGCGCCTGCGCCTGGCCGCGCTGCTGCACAAGAAAATGCCGGCCGCCGCGCTGCCGCGCCAGATGATTACCGAACCGCAATTTGAAGCGCCTGACATGAGCGAGCCGCCGCGGGCGCGTCCGCCTGCCGCCCAGGCGCTTTCAACCCAGCCGGCCCCGGCAAAGGCGCGCGGAGAAGACCAGTGACCGATTGGTTCGCCAGATACGTGTTGCACAACCTTTGGCTCAAGCTGCTGGCGCTGGCGATTGCCGTGCTGCTGTGGTCGGCGGTAGCACGCGAACCGCGGGTTGAAGTGGCGCACACCGTGCCGGTTGAGTTCGCCAACGTGCCGCCGGGCCTTGCCATCAACTCCGATAAAGTTCCGCAAGTGCAAATCTGGCTGAGCGGGCCTGAACGAGTAGTGCGCGGCGTCAACCCGCAGGACCTGCATCCCGTCATCGATCTCAACTCCATCGCGCCCACCGCGGCGGAGCGCACCTTCTCGCTGGGCAAAGCGCAAATCAAGTCGCCGGAAGGCGTCGATATTGCCGAGATCGTGCCCACTGAATTTCATTTGAGCTTTGACGTTCTGGCGACGCGCAACGTCCCGGTAAAGCCCCGCGTCACCAGCGCGGGGGCAAACTTTCGCGTGGCCAGCATCACGAGCGACCCCAGCGAGGTCACGATCCAGGGGCCGCGCAGCCGCGTCAACGCCATTGAGCAGGCGGTCACCGACGCGGTGGATGCGCTGGGCGTGCGCGGGCGGCAAACCTTCACCACTACCGCTTACGTCAACGATCCTTTAGTGCGCGTGCTGCAGCCGACCTCGGTGCGCGTCACCATCGTTACGGAGCACGGCAACGAGCGAAACACCAGCGAGGTGAAGTGAACGCAACCAATTCCAGCTCTGGTCCAAGGCAGCGCCAACTGTTCGGCACCGATGGCATTCGCGGCGTTGCCGGCCAGTATCCGCTCGATCGCCGCACCGTCGAGATGATCGGCCGCGCCCTGGGCATGCGGCTGGCGGCGCAACACCCCGGCGTGCAGGTGGTTATCGGGCAGGACACGCGCGAATCGAGCGAGTGGATTGCTGAAGTGCTGGCGCGCGGCCTCTCGTCGCAGGGCGTGGCTGCGGTGGAAGCCGGCGTGATTACCACGCCCGGAATTGCCTACCTGGCGCGGGCACGCAACTTCGCCGCCGGCATCGTGATTTCAGCCTCGCACAATCCCTGGCACGACAACGGCATCAAGGTCTTCGGCCACGATGGCTACAAGCTCAGCGACCAGATTGAGCATGAAATCGAAGCTGAAATTTTCCGCGAGCTCGAGCAGGGCGAAGGCGCCGCCTCCGACCGCGCGCTGAGCGGCCTGCCGCCCGATCCTGACTTGCACGCCAGCTACGTCTGGTGGCTTACCGATTCGGTCGGCAGCAAGCTCTCGGGCGCGCGGGCGCTGGTCGATTGCGCCAACGGCGCCACCGCCGCGCTCGCTCCTGAAGTGTTCCGCGCCTGCGGCGTTGAGGCTGAATTCATCAACGTCAACCCTGATGGGCGCAACATCAACGCCAATTGTGGCGCGCTGCATCCTGAAGTTGTAGCCCGCGAAGTCCAGCAGAGAAACGCCAGGGGCGCGCGCTTTGCCCTGGGCGTCACCTTCGATGGCGATGGTGACCGCGCGCTGTTCAGCGATGCCGCAGGCCGCGTGGTGAACGGCGATGCCGTGCTGCTGCTGGCCGCGCGCGAAATGAAGGCCGCGGGCTCGCTTGCCGGCGACACGGTGGTGGCCACCACCATGTCAAACATGGGGCTTGAGGCCGCGCTGCGCCGCGCCGGCATCAACATGCTGCGCGCGCCCGTGGGCGACAAGTACGTCCTTGAGCAGATGCAGAAGACCGGCGCCACGCTCGGCGGCGAACAATCAGGACACATCATCTTTGCCGATGGCGATGCCACTACCGGCGACGGCATGCTGACCGCGCTGCGCGTCATCCGCTCCATGGTCACGAGCGGCAAGCCGCTGGCCGAGCTGATTGGCGAGCTGAAAGTTTTTCCCCAGATCATCACCAACATCCCGGTGCGCGAAAAAAAGCCGTTCCAGCAGTTGCCCGCCGTGCAGCAGGCAATCGACGTGGCTGAGCGGGAGCTGGGCGACGAAGGCCGCCTGGTGGTGCGCTATTCCGGCACCGAACC
>JAJPJZ010000352.1 GCA_021323935.1 Terriglobia bacterium
TACATCTATCCGCCCCGGCCGGCCATGCGCCTCATCACCGACATCTTCGCGTGGGCCCAACACGAAATGCCGGAATGGAACACCATTTCGATCAGCGGATATCACATCCGTGAAGCCGGCTCTACGTCGCTGCAGGAGCTGGCCTTCACGATTTATGACGGCGTGGAATACGTGGAGTGGGCGCTCAAGCGCGGGCTGAACCTGGATGAGTTCGGGCCGCGGCTCAGCTTCTTTTTCAACGCGCACAACGATTTTTTTGAAGAGATTGCCAAGTACCGCGCGGCGCGAAAAATCTGGTATCGGCTCACGAAAGACCGCTTCGGGGCGAAGAACGCGCGCACCTGGCTGATGCGCTTCCACACGCAGACCGCGGGAGTTTCGCTGACCGCGCAGCAACCCATGAACAACATTGCGCGCGTCGCCATTCAAGCCATGGCGGCGGTGCTGGGCGGAACGCAATCGCTGCACACCGACAGCTATGATGAGGCTCTGGCGCTGCCAACGGCCGAATCGGCCCGCATTGCCCTGCGCACGCAGCAAATCATCGCTTATGAATCGGGCGTCGCGAACACAGTCGATCCGCTGGGCGGCTCGTATTTTGTGGAGAACCTGACGCTCAAAATGGAGCAGGGCGCATTCGATTACTTCGACAAGCTTGACGCCATGGGTGGCATGGTGAAGGCGATCGAGCGCGGTTACCCGCAGAAGGAAATCGCGGAAGCCAGTTATCAATTCCAGCGCGCCGCGGAGAGCAAAGAAAAAATTATTGTGGGCGTAAATGATTTTGCCATTGAAGAGCCGGAGTCGCCGCACACGCTCTACATCGATGAAACCGTGGCCCAGCGGCAAAGCGAAAAGCTGAAGAAGCTGCGTGCCCGACGCTCGAATGACGACGTCCGCCGTTGCCTCCATGCGCTGAAGCGGGCCGCGTCACAACAGCCGAAAGCCGAGAAGAACGGCCACGTTTCCCCGGCCAACACCATGCCCTACATCGTGGATTGCGTGCGCGCCTACGCTACCGTAGGCGAAATTTGCGATGCCCTGCGTGAGGTTTACGGCACCTATGAAGAAACCAGCATTACGTAGGTTCGGTAGGGTTCGGTAGGTTTCGAGCAGCGGCCGGCGATGGCCGCTTGCTCTTCCTTACGCGGCACTAGCGTGAACGCTATCTTCTGCTTCGCCTGGCTGCCGGTATTTTTGCCGCTTCCTTGGCTGCTTTCATGACGGTCTTTTCCAGGCGGTTTTTGCCCGCCCAGTAAAGCGAAATCTCGTGGCTATCGGGATCGTCAAGATACGCGTGGCGCCAACCCCAGGGCATCAGTTGCGGCATTTGGGTGAAGTAAACCCCGGCCCGCTTCAGCTTTTCACACATGGCCTCGAGGTCGCGAATTTCGAAGTAGAGGCGCACGCCTTCGCTCGATACGGCCGCGCCCGGCGCAGCCTGGTGAAGCGCAATCGTGCCCTGGCCTGCGGGCGCCACCAGCCGCGCATACACCACCTTGCCTTCGTAGCGGAACTGATCAACCACTTTGAAACCGAACATCTTGGCGTAGAAGGCGAGCGAGCTCTCCACGTCGCGGCAGTAAATCATGGCGTGGTTGAAGTCGATGGCAGCGCCGGAGCGCGCAGCTTTGGTTCTGCGCTTCGGTACCGGCTTAACGGCGGCAGCAGGCCTGCTTTGCCGCGCATTTCGCGGACTTTTTCTAAGGGGCATAAAAGTCCGCCAATTGTACCTTAGAGGTTCGCATCAATGCGGCGTGCGCAGCCAGCGCGCTATGCGGGCGCAGCCGGGTCGCCAGCGACGACGAATCAGACGGTGCGTTCGCGAGCAGCGGCGATGCTGCGCCAATCGTTCACTTCAGTGAGCTGATTGTCGGTGGTGCGCACGAAGAGGCGCACCTTATGGCCGGTGTTCTCGAATTCGTGAATGTCGGCCCACACTTCCGCCTGCCAGAGATGGTCGTGGCGTTCGGCGGCGCCGCACGAGGCGCAGCGGGTGTAAACCAGCGTGAGCCGCACGTCCTGGCCGCTTTCAGGGAACCGGATTGCGCTGACCCGCTCAGAAATGATTTGGCCTTCGGCATTCAGCCCCTGCTCATAGCGCAGGAGGAAGCAGGCGTGCAGGCGAATGGCCGCGACTTCGGCCTCGATGCGGGTGAAATAGGGGCCGTATTCAGTGCGCGGCGTCTCTAGCTGGTCGCACACCATCCAGATGATCTCATGACGCAGCATGCGGCGTGACAAGTGCATCTTCGGTTCCAACCCGGGTGTGGATAAATTACTGAAAACAGGCGCAACGGCGCGCGCAGGACGGCTTCAGGATGCAAAGCATTGCACAGCCTGAAAGCAAGCCATTGCTGTTTAGACGCTCAGGTTGAGACTGCCGCTGCGCGTTACCCGCGATGACCGAGGTACGATTCGGCCCAAGAGGCGGCCAGGTCAGGGTGCCGGGCGCGCTGATATCCTGAATGAAATGAAAGAAGCCATTGCCCACCTGCGCTCGGCCGACCCGGTGCTGGCGGAAATCATCGGGCGGGTGGGGCCATTCAAGATGAGCTACCGCGAGCCGGCGTTTCCCTCGCTGGCGCGCTCGATCGTGTTCCAGCAACTGAACGGCAAGGCGGCGCTTACCATCTGGAACCGGCTGGAGGAAAAAACCGGAGCTCCGGTCAGCGCTGAAGCCGTGCTGAAATTGCGGATGCCCACACTGCGCAAGATTGGCCTCTCGCGGCAGAAAGCCGGCTATCTGCGCGACCTGGCCAGGCGAGCGGCTGCGGGTGAAATTGATTTTCGCAAGCTGCCGTCATTGCCCGATGAAGAAGTGATTGCGCTGCTCACGCAGGTCAAAGGAGTGGGCGTCTGGACCGCGCACATGTTCCTGATGTTCGCGCTGCAACGGCCGAACGTGCTGCCTACGGGCGATTATGGCATCCGCGCCGCCATGCAGCGCGCCTATCGGCTGCGCAAGATGCCGGAGGCGAAGCGCATGCACAAGATCGCCAAAACCTGGCACCCGTACTGCTCAATTGCGTGCTGGTACCTGTGGCGCTCGCTTGACCAGCCAGCCGAGAAGCAGGCCGCGGCTGCGGCGGGCGCGCCGCTCGCAATTGAAGTGTGAAGGCGTGCGCACGCGTGCCAACCGGCACCCGGCGATTTTCATCTCATCGCGATGGAGCGTGTTATGGAATTCGGTGAGCAGCTCAACCGCGTGAATTCGGCCATTCCCAAACCTATCAATCCCACAATCCATGCTGTGCTCGACTACGGCACAGCCGCGTACTTTTTTGGTGTGGCAGCCGGCCTGTGGCGGCGCAACCTGGCCGGGGGCATCGGCGCGCTGGTGAACGGCGCAGCCGTGCTTGGCCTCTCGATGATGACCGATTATCCAGGCGGCGTATGGAAGCGGGTCAGCTTCCAGACGCACGGCAAAGTCGATGCCGTCCAGGCGGCGATGGCAGCAGCCGTTCCGATCGCGGGCGGCTTTGCCGATGAGGGCGACGCGTGGTTCTTCTTCGGCCAGGCGGCCAACGAAGCCGGCGTGATCGCAATGACGGACTGGCAGCAGCCGCGGCGCAGAAAATCAACCAAGCAGCGCGCCGCATAAGCGGAAAAGTAAGCTGGAATGGCATCGGGAGCGACGTGGCCGCTCGGGCGCGTTCGCCTGCCTATGCGGCTCAGCGGTTCAGGGGCGCGGCCTCCAGCCACGGCAGCCACTGTGATTTAATAGCCAGTTCGCATGGCTGACGACCGCAAAATCAGGGTGCTGGTGGCCAAGCCCGGACTCGACGGGCACGACCGGGGCGCCAAAGTGATCGCGCGCGCGCTGCGCGATGCCGGCATGGAGGTCATCTACACCGGCCTGCGCCAGACGCCGGAGATGATCGTGAACGCGGCGCTTCAGGAGGACGTGGACGTTATCGGGCTTTCCATCCTTTCGGGAGCTCACAACGCCATTGTGCCGCGCGTGACCGAACTGATGCGCGACAACAAAATGGAAGACGTGCTGGTGCTGGTCGGCGGCATCATCCCTGACGTCGATGTTCCCCGGATGAAGCAGGCCGGTGTGGCGGGCATTTTCCAGCCCGGAACGGCCATGGACGACATTGTTCGGTTCATCCGCCAGAACGTGAAGCCGCGCGAAGCCATCAGTTGAATCCGGTTATCGCATGAGCGTAATGCCGGCGGACCCTCACGGAAGCTCCACCATAATTGAAGTTAGCCGCATCGAGGGTTGCACGCTGCTGCGGCTCCGCTCGCCCGATGGCACGAACCGGCTGAAAATCGAAGTTGTGGCCGAGCTCGGCGAGTTGCTCGCCAGGCTCGCCAAAGAGGCGCGGCCGCTGGTGATCGCCGGCAACGAGCGGTTTTTTTCTGTGGGCGCCGACCTCAACGAAATGGCCGCGCATGATTCGCTTAGCGGCTACCACTTCTCACGCCTCGGCCAGGCAGTCATGGACCAGCTGGACCGGTTTCCTTCCCGGACCATCGCTGCGATCAGCGGCAACTGCTTTGGCGGCGCCATTGATATGGCGCTGGCCTGTGACCTGCGCATCTGCGCGCCCAACGCAACTTTTGGGCATCGCGGGGCTGCGCTCGGCTTGATTACGGGCTGGGGAGGCACGCAGCGGCTGCCTCGCCTGGTCGGCAAGGCGCGCGCGCTGCAGATGTTTTGCGCGGCAGAAAAACTGGACGCCGGGGAAGCGTTACGAATCGGGCTGGTCAATGAGATTGCTGATGACCCGGTCGCGACTGCGGTGAAGAAGTGCCAAAACGCAGAGTGAGCGATGCTGATCCGCTCATCTTGCATCGTGGATTGTTCTTACGCGGCTCGCGAGCGATTGAGGTACTTCTCCCGGCACCGCTCGGAGCAGAACTGAATTCCAACGAGTTCCAGGATGCGGCGATCGTCCCACCGGTCCAGGAACCTGACCGTATGATTGATTGATGAGCGGGGCGTGTCGCCTTCCAGGTCCCAGCCCATGATCCACTTATCGGTAGAGGTGCTTGGGCCGGCCGGTTTCTGTTTGCCGCAGGAATCGCAGGTGATCTGAATCATGGCGTCCTCCCATATTTAGATGGCACGGCGTAACTCCGGTGGTCTCCCGACGGTTTGCCTGCCGCCGCCGCGGTGATGTACCGTGAAGGGTTTTGCTCCACGATTCAACCGGCATGGCCAACCAAAGCACAGTTTCCCCTGAAGCCGCTCGCAACCAGCTCGAAAGCCGCATCGATCCGACGACTCCGCGCTTTGAGAAAAACATGCGTGCCATGGCGGCGCTGGTAGCGCGCGTGCGCAACGAAGAAGAAACCATCCGTGCCGGCGGGGGCCAGAAGGCCATTGAGAGCCAGCACAACAAAGGCCGGCTGACCGCGCGCGAGCGCATTGCGCTGCTGCTCGATCCGGGAACTGTGCTGTTTGAAACCGGCATCTACGCTGCGCACGAAATGTATGAGGAATGGGGCGGCGCGCCCGCTGCCGGCGTCGTGACCGGGCTGGGGCGGGTGCAGGGGCGGCTGTTCATGCTGATCGTGAATGACGCCACCGTAAAGGCTGGCGCCTTTTTTCCCATGACGGCCAAGAAGGTGATTCGCGCGCAGAACATCGCCATTGAAAATCGCATTCCGACGATTTACCTGGTGGATTCCGCGGGCGTGTTCCTGCCGCTGCAGGAAGACGTGTTTCCTGACCAGGATGATTTTGGCCGCGTATTCCGCAACAACGCGGTGATGTCGGCAATGGGGATTCCGCAGATCACGGCCATCATGGGCATGTGCGTGGCCGGCGGTGCTTACCTGCCGGTGATGTGCGATTCCATCCTGATGACCGACGGCTCAGGCCTGTTTCTCGCCGGCCCGGCGCTGGTCCAGGCCGCGATTGGCCAGAAAGTTTCGGCCGAGGAGTTGGGCGGAGCCACGATGCACGCGCAAATTGCAGGAACCATCGATTACCGCGAGCCTGACGATCAGGCGTGCATCGCTCGCATCCGCTCGCTTGCCGAAAAAATGGGCCACCGGCCAACGGCGCCGTTCGATCGCAAGAAGGCGCAGCCGCCGCTCTACGCCGCTGAAGAGCTGTATGGCATCTTCGAGGCTGACGCGGCCAAGCCCTACGACATGCGCGAAATCATGGCGCGCATTGTCGATGGCTCGCGCTTCGACGAATACAAGGCCGAATACGGCAAGACGCTGTTATGCGGATACGCCCGCATTGGCGGCTACGCCGTGGGCATCGTTGCCAACCAGAAGCAGCACCAGCAGCAGATGGACCAGGAAGGCCGCAAGCGCATGGAATTCGGCGGCGTGGTGTACACGGAATCGGCGGAGAAGGCGGCGCGCTTCATCATGGATTGCAACCAGAACCTGGTGCCGCTGGTCTTTTTTCACGACGTGAATGGTTTCATGGTGGGGCGCGATGCGGAATGGAGCGGCATCATCCGCGCCGGCGCAAAGATGGTCAACGCGGTTTCCAACTCAGTCGTGCCGAAGATCACGGTGATCGTGGGCGGCTCGTTCGGCGCCGGCCATTACGCGATGTGCGGCAAGGCTTATGACCCGCGGCTGGTTTTTGCCTGGCCGAGCGCGCGCTACTCCGTGATGGGCGGCGATTCCGCCGCAGGAACGCTGGTTGAAATCAAGATCAAGCAGCTCGAGCGCGGGGGCAAAAAGCTGAGCGACGACGAAAAGAAGAAGCTGTACGACGAAACCAAGAGCACCTACGACCAGCAGATGGATCCGCGCTACGGCGCCGCGCGATTGTGGATCGACAAGATCATCGATCCCATCGAAACGCGAGACGCCATTACTGCCGCGCTGGATGCAGCCAGCTTGAATCCGGTAGTGCCGGAATTCAAAGTTGGAGTGCTGCAAACCTAGCAGCGTCAGGTAGTCATCGTTTTGAGTACGGGGAGTGATTGCGATTGCCGGCTGAACCAGTGAAATTGATTGAGTGCCCGCGCGACGCCTGGCAGGGGCTGCGCGGCCACATTCCTGCCGCCATGAAAGCAGAGTACCTGCGCGCGCTGCTGGAGGCTGGCTTCCGGCACATTGATGCGGTTTCGTTTGTCTCTCCGAAAGCTGTGCCGCAGATGGCCGATTCGGAAGAAGTGCTCAAGTTGGTCGAGCTTCCCGCCGACACGGAGATCATCGCGATCGTGGTCAACGAGAAAGGGGTGGAGCGCGCCGCCGCAACTGAAAAAGTCACCACCGTCGGGTTTCCGTACTCCGTGTCGCAGACGTTTCTGCAGCAGAACCAGAAGCAGACGATTGAAGAAGCCTTCGAGATGCTGGAGAAGATCAAGGAGAAGGCCGACGGCGCCGACCTCAAGACCGTGGTGTATGTCTCCATGGCATTCGGCAATCCGTACGGCGACGCGTGGAGCGCTGACGAAGTGCTGGAAGGCGTCGGCTTAGTGGAAAAGACTGACGTACACATGATCTCGCTCGCCGACACGGTTGGCCTGGCTTCGCCGGAGGACGTCGGCAGCCTTGTCGGCGCGGTGCTCAAGGAGTTTGATCACCTGGAGATTGGCGTTCACCTGCACAGCCGGCGCGACGCCGCTGCTCGCAAAATCCTCGCTGCCTATGACGCCGGGTGCCGGCGCTTAGATTCAGCGCTCGGCGGCCTAGGCGGATGCCCGTTCGCGCAGGATGAGCTGGTCGGGAACATTCCGACTGAAAGTGTGTTGCAGGCGCTGGGCGAGCGCGGCGCCGAGATTCCGCGCATTCAACATATGAACTCGTTGCTGTCTCGCTCTTCTAAGATCGCTTCCCAGTATTCCGGCTCATCTCCGCTGGTCCAGTGAACTGCCCATGCCATATTCCACTCTCGCGCTCGACATCAACGCTTTCATCGCTACCATCACGCTCAACCGCCCCGAAAAGCGCAATGCCATCAGCTACGAGCTGATCAGCGACCTGCTGGGCGCGCTGGATGAAGTCAAGCGGCAGGACGCGCAGGTGCTGATCATGACCGGCGCGGGCAAGGCGTTTTGCTCAGGAATGGACCTGGACAATCTTGCCGCCATCACGAGCCGCACGCCGGATGAGAACCTTAAAGATTCCGAGACTATGGCCCGGCTGTTTCGCGCCATCTACGAATTCCCGAAGCCCACGATTGCGGCGGTAAATGGTCCGGCCATCGCCGGCGGCTCAGGGATCGCGACCATGTGCGACTTCACGCTGGCGGCGCCCGAGGCGAAATTCGGATACACCGAAGTGCGCATCGGATTTGTGCCGGCGATCGTCTCGACTTTTTTAATCTGGCAAATCGGCGAGAAGCGCGCGCGCGACCTGCTGCTGACCGGCCGCATCATCGACGCGCTGGAGGCGCACCGGCTTGGCCTCGTCAATGAAGTGCTGCCGCAGCCTGACCTGATGCCCCGCGCCCGCGCCCTGGCCAATGAAATCATGCAGAACTCGCCTAGCTCGGTGGCCGCAACCAAGGCGCTGCTGCTCAGCTACGTGAAGGATTCGCTGGAGCGCCAGGTTTCGCAGGCGGTGATTGATAATGCCCGCATCCGCACCACCGACGACTTTCGCGAAGGCATCACCTCGTTCCTTGAAAAGCGCAAGCCGAAGTGGAGCGGCAAGTGAGCGCAGTTACGGGAGAATGCCGGCTCCGCGTGCGCTATGCCGAAACCGACCAGATGGGCGTGGTGTATCACTCGAATTTCTTGATCTGGTTTGAAGTGGGCCGCGTCGAACTGATGCGCGAGCTCGGCTTTAACTACAAAGAAATGGAGCAGCGCGATGGCTGCTACATTGCGGTGGCTGACGCGCGTTGCCGCTACAAATCGCCGGCGCGTTATGACGAAGAGCTCATCGTGCGCACCTGGATCCGCAACCTGCGCGCCTCCCTTATTCATTTTTGCTATGAGGTCGTGCGCCCGTCAGATGGCACGCTGCTCGCCGAAGGAGAAACCGTCCACGTAGTGACCGGCCGCGACATGAAGCGCAAAGAAATGCCCGAGCCGTACAGGAAAGCCCTGCAGGCGGCCGTGCGGCATTGAGCCGCGCGTAATTCGCCAATTGCGATTGCGCCGCAACACAAAGCTCGAAGCCCGCCGCGCGTTTACAATGGCGGGATTCATTCAGTAGCCGCTCACTCAACCTATGCAGGCCCTTCACCTCAACGGCAACGACCTGACATTCGACGATCTGGCTGAAATTGTGTACGCGCGGCGGCCCGTCATGCTGGCCTCGGATGCGCGCCGTGCTGTGGAGCAGGCGCGCGAAGTAGTCGAGAACATGATGGACCGGCCACAGCCGGTGTATGCGGTCAGCACCGGAGTTGGCAAGCTTTCCGATGTGCGGATCGACCCCAGCCAATCACGCCAGCTGCAGGTCAACCTGCTGCGCTCGCACGCCGTTGGCGTCGGCGAACCGCTGAGCGAAGCGGAGACGCGCGCGCTCATGCTGCTTCGCGCCAATTCGCTGGCGAAGGGCTTTTCCGGCGTGCGGCCGGCGGTGATTGACGTGTTATGCGAAATGCTGAACCGCGGCGTGCACCCGCTGGTGCCCTCGCAGGGCAGCGTTGGCGCGAGCGGCGACCTCGCGCCTTTGGCGCACCTGGCGCTGGTACTGATTGGCGAAGGCGAAGCTGTCTTTTCGCCCACCGCGCGCGCTCGAAAGGCGCGCCGCGCCGGCGAATCGGGCGAGGGCGCGCGCATGACGGGCGCGCAGGCACTGCGCCGTGCCGAGATCAAGCCGCTGGCGCTGGAAGCCAAAGAGGCCATTTCGCTGATTAACGGCACGCAGGCCATGCTGGCCGTCGGGTCGCTCGCCCTGCTGCAGGCGCAAACCATGATGGATTCGGCCGACGTGATTGGCGCGCTGACGCTCGATGCGCTGCACGGCACAGATGTGGCGTTTGACGCCCGCATCCACCAGGTGCGCCCTCATCCCGGCCAGGCGCGCAGCGCCGAAAATTTGCGCCGCATGCTTGAGGGCAGCGCGATTCGCGAATCGCACCGGGCCTGCTCGCGCGTCCAGGACGCATACTCTTTGCGCTGCATGCCGCAGGTGCACGGCGCCGTTCGCCAGGCGATTGAGCACAGCAGCCGTGTGCTTGAAATTGAGCTCAATTCCGCAGTCGATAACCCGCTGGTCTTCCCGGCTCCGCGGCCGCCCAACTCGCGCGCGGCTCCCACCGGCGAAGGCGAGATCATCTCGGGGGGCAACTTTCACGGCGAGCCGCTTGCTTTCGCGCTCGATTACCTGGCCATCGCGCTGACCTCGCTGGCGGGAATTTCTGAGCGCCGCATTGAGCGACTGGTGAATCCAGCGCTCAACGAAGGCCTGCCGCCGTTCCTGGCGCCCGATGCCGGCTTGAATTCAGGGTTCATGATGGCGCAGGTCACGGCTGCCGCGCTGGCCAGCGAGAACAAAGTGCTTGCCCATCCCGCCTCCGCTGATTCCATTACGACCTCGGGCAACAAGGAAGATTACGTCTCCATGGGAATGGCCGCGGCGCTTAAACTGAAGCGCATCGTGGCGAACACGCGAAGCGTTCTGGCGATTGAGGCGCTTGCTGCCTCACAGGCGCTCGATTTCTTGAAGCCGCTGACCACCAGCCGCCGCGGGCAGGCGGCGCACGCCGCAATTCGCGCAATTTCGCCGGCCTTGACCACCGACCGCAGCCTGGCGCCTGACTTTGACCGCGTCGCGGAACTGATCAGCAGCGGCAAGCTGGCGGAAGTGCTGCGATGAGCAGGTTTTCGCTTTTGACTGTGAACTTCTGACTTTTCATCTATCGCGGGAGCGCACCAATGGATTTCAATTGCGAAGCAGCATATCTCGAGGAAGCCCGCCGCAGCTTTCGCGGCTACAAGCGCATGGCCGAGCAGGCGTTTGCCCAGGTCACGGATGGCGAACTGTTTCGCCAACTCGACCCGGAAGACAACAGCATCGCAATCGTCATGAAGCACATGGCCGGCAACATGCGCTCGCGCTGGACCGATTTCCTGACCACCGACGGCGAAAAGCCGGACCGCCATCGCGATGATGAGTTCGTCATCAACTCAGAAACCACGCGGCTCGAATTGCTGCAGTGGTGGGAATCAGGATGGAAGCTGGTGTTTGACGCCGTCGGCTCGCTCCAGACGCAAGACCTCGGTCGCGTGATTACGATCCGCGGCAAAGAACATACTGTGCTCCAGGCGATTAATCGCGCGCTGGCACATTACGCGTATCATGTCGGCCAGATTGTGTTCCTGGCAAAACACTTCCGCAGCGCCGACTGGCAGACGCTCAGCATTCCCAAGGGTCAAAGCGAAACTTACGGCAAGATTGCCGAAGAGAAGCACGCGGAACGACGCGAAAATTGAACCGCCGCGGCAAAGGATGCCGCGCTGCAACAAGTGGAGGCATGAATGCATCGAGTAGCTTCGCTGGACATTATGTCTGTGGCGAAAACCATGGCGCTGGTTTATTTCGCCATCAGCCTGGTGCTGGTCCCCATCTTCCTGCTGGCTGCGGTGGCGGGCGCATTCGCCGGCTCGGGAGCGAATGCCGGCTTCGGAGCGGGATTGGCCGTGGTGTTCGCCATCGTGATGCCGGTGATGTATGCCCTTTTCGGATTCCTGGGCGGAGCGCTGTGCGCGGCCATTTACAACCTGGTTGCAGCGCGCTTTGGAGGCGGAATCATCGCCCGGCTCGATCCTGTTCTGCCTGCGCAGGTGGTGATGGGAACGCAGCCGCTGTAGCGCTGCGTGTTAAAATCTTCAGTTTGCGCGCTCCAAATCTGCACTTTCTGGTGAGCTGAATGTCGGATTCCATGCTGGCGGTGGTCAAGGCAGCGCCGGCGCCCGGCGCCGATGTTCGCCAGGTTGCCGTTCCCAGCTTCGGCCCGGCCGACGTTCTGGTCAAAGTAAAAGTCGCGTCTGTCTGCGGAACCGATCTTCATATCTACAAATGGGACCAGTGGGCGCAGGGTCGCATTCATCCTCCGCTCATTCCGGGCCATGAGTTCTGCGGGCACGTGGCCGCGATCGGCAGCGAAGTCACCACCGTGAAGGAAGGCGATTTCGTCAGTGCCGAAATGCACGTTGCCTGCGGCAAGTGCTACCAGTGCCGCACCGGCGAGCAGCACATCTGCCAGAACGTGAAGATCATCGGCGTTGACGCCAACGGCGCCTTCGCCGAGTACGTGGTTATTCCGGAGACGAACATCTGGAAGCTGGATTCCTCGATTCCGGAAGAATACGCATCAATTCTCGATCCGCTCGGCAACGCCGTTCATACCGTGCTGGCGGGCGAAATCGCCGGGCGCACGATCGCGATCACTGGATGCGGGCCGATCGGCTTGTTTTCGATCGCGGTAGCTCGCGCCTCCGGAGCGACAAAAGTTTTCGCCATCGATGTGAACGAGCATCGCCGCAAAATTGCTGAGCAGATGAAAGCCGATTTTGTTCTGGATCCCACCACGCAGGACGCCTTCAGCATCGTCATGGACCAGACCAACGGCGTCGGCGTTGACGTGGTGGCGGAAATGGCAGGCAAGACCGACGCCATCCGGCTCGGCTTTCAGGTGCTTCGCCGCGGCGGACGAATGTCGCTGCTCGGCATTCCATCCCGGCCGGTAGAGTTGAACTTCGCGGATGACATCATCTTTAAGGGCGCGCTTGTGCAGGGCATCAATGGACGCGTGATGTACAAGACCTGGTACCAGATGACTGCGCTGGTGGCCGCCGGCAAGCTTGACCTGCACCCGGTCATTACCGATCGCATGGCGATGAAAAATTTCAGCCAGGGCATGGAACGGCTGCAGACCGGCGAGGCCAGCAAGATCCTGCTGTATCCCAACGGGCGGATGTGAAGCATGGCGCTTGACGCAGGTGTGCGCTGCCGCTGCATCGAGGAAGGCAAGGCCAAGCCGCACCCGTTTCCGCAGTTGCTGGTCATCGATCCGGTGGAGGGGCCCATCCTGAAGCCCAGCGCCACGGAAGCGCAGTGGGAGCAGCACTTTGAATGGCTGGGCGATCCCAAGATCTGCAAGCACGGCGGCTGGATTGTAGGCGACTTCCTGGGCAATGTGGTGCTGGCTGAAAATGTTCGCAACGCGCTGCGCATGATGGAAGAAAAAACGGACGACATTTTCCCGGTTCTGCTCGATGAAGTCGTGGTTAATGGCGTCCACACCGGCGATGCCGTGGAGGCGATTGACGCCAAGCGCGTGCTCGACGAAGTGGAGCGCGCCGAAAAGCTGCTGCCCCGCTATGCGCCTGACGCTTCGCCTGCGATGAAGGATTTTTTTAAGAAGATGCGGAGGCTTGCCGAAGCGAGCATCGCTACCGGCAATCCCATTCAGTTTTGAGGAAGCAAATCCGTTAAGGGTGCTCTATGGCCACAACCGCTACGCGAACCGATCCTCTTTCATTCCTCGGCGCTGCCATGGACGAGCTGCGCCAAAAAGGCACGCACTTCAAACTGCGCGTGCTAGAAAGCGAGCAGTCGCCGGAATGCACGTTTGACGGCAAGCGCGTCATCAACATCGCCTCCAACAATTACCTTGGCCTGACCACCCATCCCAGGCTGCGCGAGGCGGCGCTTGATGCCATCAGGAAGTACGGCGTCGGCTCAGGCGCGGTTCGCACCGTCTGCGGCACCATGCGAATCCACATGGAGCTGGAAGAGAAGATTGCGCGCTTCAAGAACGTGGAAGCCTGCGTCGTTTTCCAATCCGGCTTCACGGCCAACGCCGGCACCGTCTCTGCAATCCTAGGCAAAGAAGATTTCATCATCTCCGACGAGCTGAACCACGCCAGCATCATCGATGGCGCGCGCCTGTCGCGAGCCAAGATCCTCGTCTTTCGCCACAAAGACATCGCGCACGCGGGACAGCAGCTTGCCTCGGTCA
Organism: Terriglobia bacterium; assembly: GCA_021323935.1. Classification (GTDB taxonomy): domain Bacteria; phylum Acidobacteriota; class Terriglobia; order Terriglobales; family Acidobacteriaceae; genus JAFAIN01. The sequence continues at coordinate 13,856 of JAJPJZ010000352.1, forward strand.
AGGACCAGCCCGGCCGCAAGCTGGTGATCACTGACGGCGTCTTCAGCATGGATGGCGACATCGGCCCGCTGCCGCAGCTCTGCGACCTTGCGGAAAAATACGGCGCCATCATGATGGTCGATGACGCGCATTCATCCGGCGTGCTGGGCCGCAACGGCCGCGGCACTGTCGATCACTTCAATGTTCACGGCCGGGTTGACGTTCAGGTCGGAACGCTTTCAAAAGCCATGGGCGCGCTCGGCGGCTATGTTTGCGGCTCGCGCGAGCTGATTGATTTTCTTTATCATCGCGCCCGCCCGTTCCTGTTTTCTACTTCGCATCCGCCTTCGGTCGCCGCGACCTGCATTGCCGCTCTTGAAATCCTGGAGCAGGAACCTGAGCGCATTGAGCGGCTGTGGGAAAACACCCGCTTCTTTAAAAAAGAGCTGGGCACACTCGGCTTCAACATCGGAGGCCAGAATACTCCGGCGAGCGAGACGCCGATTACGCCCATCATCGTGGGCGATGGCAAGCTCACCATGGAATTTTCGCGCGAGTTGTTCAAGGAAGGCATTCTGGCGACAGGCATTGCGTTTCCCACAGTTCCTGAAGGCAAAGCTCGCATCCGCACCATCATGAGTGCGACGCACACGCGCCCGGAACTGGAGCAGGCGCTGGAAGTGCTCGGCAGGGTGGGCAAACGCCTGGGGATCATTCAGTAGAAGCTCGAAGACTCGCTGATTCCGCGGCCCCGCAGTCGCTTTGCCCGAGCATTGTCATGCTCTTCATATTGCGCTTCCTGTGGAACGCCACTCACGGCCATCGCCTGGCGCCGTGGCGCAGCCCCTATTTGCGCTGGCGCATTGAAACCTACACCGGCGCGAAGATGGCAGAAGTTGATTTCGCTACCTTCTGGCATTTTGTGTGGCACGAGCGCGGCGAGCTGCTGCGTTTTTTGCAGTGGGCGAGGCGAATGGAACGCATCGCACGCGGCAAGCGCGCCCGCTTCAACTGAAGGCGCGGCATTACAATCCGGCTTCAATTCGCGAGCGTGGATCCAGGAAATCGCGCAGCGCGTCGCCGATGAAGTTAAAGCTCAACACCGCCAGCATCACGGCTGCGGCGGGAAACAACACCAGGTGCGGCGCGTCGAACAGGTGCGAGCGCGCGTCGTTGAGCATCGAGCCCCAGCTTGCCGCCGGCGGCGGAACGCCCAGTCCAAGAAAGCTCATGGTGGCCTCCGCCAGCACCGCTCCTGCCATCCCGATCGCCCCCTGCACCAGCACCGGCTGAATGATGTTGGGCAGAATATGCCGCGCCACCACCCGGAAATCGCTGGCGCCCAGCGCGCGCGAGGCTTCCACAAACTCGCGTTCTCGAACCGCCAACACCTGTGCGCGCACCAGCCGCGCGTAGCCCACCCAGCCTCCGATCGCGAGCGCCAGCACCAGGTTCATGATCCCGGGTCCCACAAACGCCACGAACGCGATGGCCAGCAGAATTCCGGGGAACGAAAGAAATGCGTTCATCAGGATGACGTTCACGAAACGGTCAACGCGCCCGCCATAGAAGCCGGCAATCGCGCCGATGATCAAGCCGATTCCAAGCGAGCCCACCACTACGCTTACGCCCACGAACATCGAGAGCCGCGCGCCGTAGATGACGCGCGAAAGAATGTCGCGCCCCAGCTCATCAGTTCCAAACCAGTGCAGCGCAGATGGGCGCATGAGGCGGCGGGGAAGATCGATTTGCGCGGGATCGAAGGGCGCAATCAGGGGCGCGAAGATGGCGAAGATCGCAAACACCAAGACGCAACAAATGCCGAGCGTCGCCAGCGGATTCCGGCGCGCTGCGGAGCGTAGCTTTGCAATGGCGGCAACACGAGGCGGCGTGCCGAGATCGAGATTCCGCCTCGTACCGCCCGGCGCAGTCTGCGTGCCGCCGCCTTCGACAATGTGGTTCGCGCCGCTCACGCCCTGATCCTCGGGTTCGCCAGCGAATACAGGAAGTCGGTGATGAAGTTGACCGCAACGTAGGTCAAACCGATGGCCAGAATGCAGCCCTGCACTACGTAGTAATCGCGATTTGAAATTGCCTGCACCGTCAGCCGGCCAATGCCCGGCCACGCGAAGATGGTTTCGGTCACGATCGCACCGGCCAGCAGCGACCCGAACTGCAGGCCGACGACGGTCAGCACCGGAACGGCGGCGTTGCGCAGCGCGTGCTTATAGACCACGGTGCGCTCCGGCAGTCCTTTGGCACGCGCGGTGCGAATGTAGTCCTGGCTCAGCTCTTCGAGCATCGAGGTCCGCACCATGCGGGTCAGGATTGCGGCCAGGCCGCCGCCGAGCGTGATGGCGGGCAATACCAGGTGCATCCACGTCCCCGCACCTGAAACCGGCAGGATGCCGAGAAAAATTGCAAAAAACAGGATCAGGATGGGCCCCAGCGCGAAATTGGGGAACGACAATCCCAGCAGGCTCACAAAGCCAATGGTGCGGTCGTCCCACAGGTTTCTTCGCCTCGCCGAGCGCACGCCCGCAGGAATGGCCAGCACCAGCGCCACCGCCATGGCCGCAAACGTCAGCCGCATGGTGAACGGGTAGCGTTGCGCCAGCAGCGTGGTCACCGGCTGGTTGTAGCGCAGCGACTGGCCCAGGTCGCCATGCAGCACGCCGCGCCAGTAATGAACGTACTGCTGCCCTAAGGGCTGGTCGAGCCCGTAGGCATGCCGCGCCGCTTCAATATCGGCCGCGGCCGCTCCCTCGCCCAGCATCTGCGCAATAGGATCGCCCGGCACCAGGTGGATCATGAGAAAGACGACCGAAACCACGAGCCACAGCACTGGGATCGCGTACAGCAGCCGGGTTGTGATGTAGCGAATCAAGACGTTTATGGCCTGCTGTGAATCAGCTTCTCTGCGCTGCTCCTGCCCTGAGCTCTTCGATCTTTACCTGCGCAACCCGCAGCCCCTGGACTTCAGCCACGCTAAAGCGCCTGCCGTTGTGCTCGACCGATTCACCCGCTTTCGGCAGGTGCTGAAGCTCCGACAACATAAAGCCTGCGAGCGTTTCGAAGCCGCGATCGCGGGGCAGCGTGATGTTGTATTGCGCCTCGAGATCGCGCAGGTTGGTTGAGCCTTCCAGCACAATATCGCCGCCGGCGCGGCGCGGCGTGGCCGGGGCAACGTCAAACTCATCTTCAATTTCGCCGACCAACTGCTCCAGCACGTCCTCGACCGTAACGACGCCCGCGGTAGATCCAAATTCATCCACCACCACGGCGAGCTGCCGGCGCCGCTGCTTGAATTCAGCCAGCAGGTCTGAAATGTTCTTGCTCTCGGGCACCACCAGCACGTCGCGCATGATGCTGCGTGCCCGCATGGTAGATGCCGCCGGCGCAAACACGCCATAATCGCCGCGCCGCAGGTGCAGCCAGCGCATCAGCTCCTTGGCGTAAAGCACGCCGATAATATGCTCAGGCCCGCGCGCCGGGTCATACAGCGGCACGCGCGAGTGCTGCTCTTCAACTACGTGCGCCGCGGCTTCTTCCAGCGGCATATCGGCCGGTAGCGAGAAAATATCGGGCCGCGGCACCATGATTTCGCGCACCGCGACGTCGCCGAGCTCGAGCGCGGAGTGGATCATTTCTTCTTCGAGCGGCTGCACCAGCCCCAGGCGCCGGCTCGCCGTTGCCATCAGCTTCAATTCTTCCGGCGAATGCACGCCTGCTTCGAGCACCGGCCGTGTTCCCAGCAGCCGCAACACGAACAGCGAGGCGCGGCTGAACACCCACAACGCCGGCCGCGATACGGCAATGAAAATTTCCATGGGCCGCGCCACCGCGAGCGCCACCCGCTCGGCGCGCTGCAGCGCAATCGCCTTGGGGACCACCTCGCCCAGCGTAACGTGGAAAAACGTGATCAGCGCAAACGAAATGGCCGCCGCCAGCGCATGTGCGAACACCACGCCATGCGGAAGCCGCGCAAAACTCGGCTGCAGCATGCGCGCCAGCGTCTGTTCGCCCACCCAGCCCAGCCCCAGGCTGGTCATGGTCACGCCGAACTGCACCCCGCTGAGGAATTGTTCCAGGTGTTCCTGCAGCCGCGTGATGGAAGAAGCCGCCGCGCGACGCGTGGCCATGAGCTGCTGCAGGCGAGTTTCGCGAATGCTGACGAGCGAGAACTCGGCGGCCACAAAAAACGCGTTGGCCGCCACCAGCACCATGATGCCAATGACCCGCAGCAGCGCCAGCCCAGGCTCTCCTTCAAGGCCCAACTTGCTCCCTTGCAGCAGAAGGCCGAAGCCGGCGGCAAGTCTGGCCACGGCCTGCTCGGCGGGCACAGTCGTCATCGCGCCGATTCTAGCATCGCGCCGCCGCCTTCCCGCGCCGAGCTGTTCGATTCCGAACACCCGGTTTACGAAATTTTCCTGCTGATTGAGGAACTTCCCGGCACCGCCCCGCGTACAAGTGATGTAACGACCGCCGCACTCGTCCGTCTTTGTTTTGGGCCCTTCCCAAAATGACTGGCGCCGCCGCAGGAGGAAGTTGTGGCAAACGGCAAACGCAAGAAGCACCGCATTGTTTACATCACTGTTTCGGTCATTTTGATCGCGGGCATCGTGCTGGGCGTAACCGCCGCAGCGCGCGGCGGCACCCACATTGATCCGGCCAAACTGGTGCCGGTGGAGCGCGGCGACCTGGCCAAGAGCGTGGTCGCGACTGGGAAGATCGAGCCCATCACCAAAGTCGATGTGAAATCCAAAGCCAGCGGAATCGTGAAGAAGTTGCTGGTCGATGAAGGCCAGCACGTAGGGGAAGGGCAGCCGCTCGCCGAACTCGATCGCGACGAGATCCAGGCACAGGTGAACCAGGCGCGCGCCCAACTGCAGGCTGCGGAAGCCAACCTCGGCGCTGCCCGCGCCGATATGGAGCGTTCCAAGGTCGATGCCGAAGGCGTTGACGTGCCCACGCTGAAGCGCGCCTACGATCGTGCCCAGCAGATGGCACACGATGGCGTAGTTTCGCCGCAGGCGCTCGACGACGCCCAACGCAACTACCTCCTTGCCGTCAACAAAACCGAATCGGCAAAGGCGCAGGTCACCAGCGCGCAGGCTCGCATCAAGCAAGGCGAGGCCCAGGTGGCGCAGATGCGCGCAACCCTCGACCAGCTTGAGCAGCAGCTCAGCTACACCTACATTAATTCGCCCATGGATGGCCTGGTGCTCTCGCGCAACGTTGAAGTTGGCGATGCCGTCAGCTCCATCCTGGTGCTCGGCTCAACCGCTACGCTGGTCATGACCGTGGGCGACACACGTGAGGTTTACGTGAAAGGCAAGGTCGATGAAAGCGATATCGGCAAGGTGTATCTTGGCCAGCCTGCGCGCATCAAGGTGGAATCGTTCAAGGACAAGACCTTCAGCGGCAAGGTGACCAAGATTTCACCCATGGGCGCTGAAAAAGACAACGTCACGACGTTCGAAGTACGCGTGTCAATCAGCAATCCGGGCGGCGAGCTGAAAGCGGAAATGACCGCCAACGCCGAAATCCTGCTGGAAGAGCACCACGCCGTGCTGATGGTGCCGGAAGGCGCCATCATCTACGACAAGGATAAGAAGGCCTTTGTCGAAGTGCAGGACGCCAACGCAAAAGACGGTAAGCGCAAGGTGCCGGTCACGGTGGGGATTTCAAATGGCGCCAAGACCGAAATCCTGGCGGGCCTGGCGCAGGACCAGAAAGTCGTATTGCAATAGCTTTGCGGCCTGCGCAGAAGCATCTGCCAACGCCACAACGCGGAATTAAAAGTGATATCGAGGAGCCGAGATGCCAAGAAGCCGAATCATTCTGAGCCTGGTCGTTTCTGTGTTCGCTGTGTCGCTCGCGCAGGCGCAAACCAGCCCCGCGGAAGATCACTTCCGGCGCGATTTTCCCCTGCAACCGGGCGGCACGGTTTTCGTCAAGAATTACAAGGGCCTGATTCGCATTGAAGCGGCCGATTCCGACCAGGCCGGTGTCGAAGTCAAGAAAATCTGGGAGGGCCACTCCGCCAATCAGCGCGACCAGTGGCTGCGCGAAGTGGAAGTGAACTTCAACTCCGATCCCAAGCGCCTCGACGTTCGTGTGGAATATCCAAACCATAGCTGCTTCTGGAATTGCGATGAATGGGGCGGCCGCGTGGAGTTGGTGATGCACGTGCCCCGGCAGGCGAACATCGAAATTGACGGCTACAAGCCGGAGATCAACATCTCCGGAATTAGAGGCGATGTCCGCATCCACTCCTACAAGTCGGCCATTGAGGTTCGCGACACCACCGGCGGAATTGAAGTTGATACCTACAAAGACCGCATCGTGCTGGAGAACGTGGCGCTGCGCGGGCCCTTGCGTATCCACGACTACAAGGCTGAAACTGAAGTGCGCGCGCGCGAACTGGGCGACGGCGCTGACCTTGACACCAGCCGCGGCGCAATTCGCCTCCAGGTTCCGGCCGATTCGCGCTTCAACGTCGATATTTCCGGCGACCGGCGCGCCGATATCCGCAGCGATTTTGAGGCCCACGTGGATGCCGGCTGGTCGCGGCACATCACTGGCGCGGTGAACGGCGGCGGCCCGGAAGTTCGCATCCACACTGATCGCGGCACGGTGGCGCTGCTGAAATCGGGCACCGGCAGCCTGTAGGGTCGTTGACGAGTTTGCTCCTCGTCCGTCTGTAGCAAGGAGCATCGTGCGGGAGGCACCAGGAATGAAAACGAGCTTGCGATTTTTTCTATGTTCAGCCGTGCTGCTGGTGAGCGGGGCGGCGTTTGCCGCCCAGGGCGGCTTTGACCGTACCTTGCAGGTCAGCGGCCCGGTGGACCTGCAGGTTTCAACCGGCTCAGGGCACATTCGCATCGTCCCGGGCAGCGCCAACCAGGTGCAGGTCCATGCCGTCATTCGCACCAACGAAGGCATTTCCAATTGGTTCGGAGGCGGCCATCTCTCGTCTCAGGAAAAAATCGATCGCCTGGAAAAGAACCCGCCCATCGAACAGAACGGCAACAACATCCGCATCGGCCACATTGACGATCCCGACCTGAAGAACAACATCAGCATCGATTACGACCTGACCGTGCCGCAGGCCACGCGCGCAACCTCTTCAACCGGCTCAGGCGACCAGGATGTGCGCGGCCTTCAGGGCCCGGTTGACATTCGAACCGGCTCCGGCACGCTGGTGGTCAGCGGCATAGGCGGCGAAGTACACGCCAGCTCCGGCTCGGGCGACATTACGATCACGAACACGAAAGCGGGCATGCGCGCCTCAACCGGCAGCGGCAACATTCGCGGCAACGACATCGGCGGCTCCATCGAAGCCAGCGCCGGCTCAGGCGATATCCGCCTGCAGCAGACGTCGGCGGGCAGCGTGCGTGTCCGCACCGGCTCCGGTGAAGTCGAACTGGATGGCGTGAACGGCAGCCTGACGGTCAGCACAGGCTCGGGCGATATTCGCGCGAACGGCACGCCCAGCGCCGATTGGCGCGTCGATACCGGTTCCGGCACCGTAACCCTGAACCTGCCGGGCCAGGCCGGCTTTGAGGTTTACGCGCGCACCAGCTCGGGCCGCATAGAAGTCGATGCGCCCATGAGCAACCAGAACATGAGCAATCGCGGACACGAGTTGCGCGGCACGGTGCGCGGCGGCGGCCACATGCTCGATCTCCACACCGGCTCGGGTGACATTCGCGTTCGCTAGACGGGCGGCGCGCTTTTCCCGTAGGGCGGCTGTTTGGATCGCAGGCTGGAGGCATCCAGGATGCAGCGGGTCAGCACCTTGACCAACTTCCGCTGCGCCTGTAGCTTGCGTGTAAATGCCCAATAGCCGCCTTATCACCTTGACCACCGATTTCGGCGTTGCCGATCACTACGTCGGCGCGATGAAGGGCGTCATCCACAGCATCAATCCTGACGCTCGCATCGTCGATATCTGCAACTCGGTGCAGTCGTTCGATGTGCTTGATGGCGCGCTGGCCATTGAGCAGGCGTACAGCTACTTCCCCTCCGATACCGTCCACGTGGTCATCGTTGATCCCGGCGTCGGCAGCGCGCGCCGGCCCATCCTGGCTGTGACCGGACGCCATCTTTTTCTCGCGCCTGATAATGGCGTGCTGTCGTTTGTGTTTGCGCGCGAAGAGCGCCTCAGCGTGCGGCACGTAACGGCCACGCACTATTTCTTGCAGCCGGTCAGCCAGACGTTCCATGGCCGGGACATCTTTGCCGCGATCGCCGGCCACCTGAGCAAGGGCGTTGCGCCTGAGAAGATCGGCGATGAGATCACCGATTTCCAGCGCTTCGCCATGCCGCGGCCAAAGCAGGTCACGCCGGGGCAAATTAAAGGCGCGATCATCAAGGTCGATAAATTCGGCAACCTGATCACCAACTTGCGCCTTGAAGACGCACCCGCGCTCGCCGGCGCCGGCCCGTCAAATTTCCAGATGACGATCGGCAACCAGCAGGTCACGAAACTGGTGACCTCGTACTCTGATGGCGCCGCCAACGAACTGCTGTGTCTCATGGGCAGCATGGGCTACCTTGAGATCGCCACCAACCGCGGCTCGGCCGCGCGCCTGTGCAACGCCGGCCGCGGCACGGAATTCACCCTGACGCTCAGCTAGCCGTGCCACGGCTTGACCTCGGTACGCGGGCCTAAGCTCCGTTTGCTCAACAGCTTAGGGCAAATTCCTTAGCAGCCGGCAAAGGTCGCACTGCCACAATTCCCCAAGGCAGCGATTTTCCTGCATCCCGGAGAAGCTGCTTGACATCAATTGCACATTGAGATATTTATATTGCGATTAGTGATATGACGCTCGGCGAAAAACTTCGTTACCTGCGGCACGTGGAAGGCACGTTGCGCGGGCTGGGGCGCGAGATGACGCAGCAGGAAGTGGTGCGCGCGGTCGCCAAGGAGCTCAGGAAAAAAATCAGCCAGTCGTATCTTTCGCAGCTTGAGAGCGGGTCGCGCCCGCACCTGACCAACACTTCGCGCACCCTGCTGGCAAAGTTTTTTAACGTGCATCCGGGCTACCTGGTCAATGACCCGGCGGGCTACCA
>JAJPJZ010000243.1 GCA_021323935.1 Terriglobia bacterium
AGCGCTTCCGCCAGCAAGCAGCCAACTTGGCCGATGCCATTGCGGTGGCTGGCCATTCGTCCTCACTGCTCGCACAACTTGCGACGGTGGAGTCGAAGATTGCACAGATCGAACGGCTGATGGCCCAGCGGTGTCAGCCGGCGCAAACAATCGTCGACGTGAATGAGATTCGCCAGTTCGTGACCAGCAAGATGGCCGATCTGCGCGATGTTCTCTCCGCAGATAGAGAGAGGGTCAAACGCGCCCTTGCGGATTTCATTACGCAGCTAATCCTAACTCCCGCTCAGACCGATCAAGGGCCGGTGTTTGAAGTGTCCGGTGACATCGATTTGCTCGCCGGGAAAAAGGATGTAATGCAAGTGGTGGCCAGGGACGGAATCGAACCGCCGACGCCAGCCTTTTCAGGGCTGCGCTCTACCATCTGAGCTACCTGGCCGTTTGGCTTGTTGCGGAGGATGCTGCGGGACAGCAAGGCAAGCTACGCCGCTACCGCACGATTATACAGCGCGTATTTGCGCGTCACAAACGACCGGTGAGCCGCTCGCAACGGCCGCCTCGGGCCGCGATTGCCCGACTTCGTCGTGACCCCATCATGGTCGACATCGAGACTTCCGGTCCGCGTCTACGCAAAACAACTACGGCGGGACGCGCGTGCGGCTCGCTCGCGAAGCTTTGACTGGCGACGTGGCGATGCTTCTTAGGTAGCCGGCGAGCTAAGGTGAGGAGCGGGTGACCGAGCACGCAGTGCGCAGTTCGCATTTTAGAATTCACGCTGACGCAGGCTGCGCACGCAAAGGCTGTGGGCGCCTGCCGAGCAGGCCATCGCCCACCAGCTCTTCGACTCGGCCACTACATCGGAGCGGGCTACTTGCGCTTGCGTGAATCGTTTGTGCGGGGCTCGCGCTCGGGCAGCTGGTTGCGGGCAGCTTTGGCGGCCGCAGTGCGCGAGTTGCCGTTGCCATCGACCGGACCGAACATAATCAGCACGCCTTCAACGGCGCCGCTGCTGGTTGAAACCGGCGTGAAGTGAATATCGAATTCGCCGAGCGACTGGTGATCGCGCAAATGGATGCGGTTCAACACGCTGGCTTTTCCTTTGGCGATGACGGCACGGAAGCGGCGGACCAGCGTCTTGCGCGCGGCTTCCTCGAGCGGCAGCTTATCGATATCGACTCCCACCACGCTGGTGGCGCCCACGCCAAACAACTCCTGCGCGGCCGCGTTCCATAGCTGGATGCGCTCGCGCGTATCGACCAGCACTACCGGCCAGGGCATGCTCTGCAGGGTGCCGGTGTAGCGGGCATTCACCTGGGTGAGCTCCTGGGTGCGGTGCTCGAGCTCCTCGTTCATGTTTTCCAGCTCTTCGTTGAGCGACTGCAACTCCTCGTTGGTGGTTTCAAGCTCTTCGTTGCTCGATTGCAGTTCTTCGTTGGTGGTCTCCAGCTCCTCGTTGGTCGATTGCAGCTCTTCGTTGGTGGTTTCAAGCTCTTCGTTGGCCGACTGCAGCTCTTCACTGGTAGCTTCGAACTGCTGGAGCGTGGTCTGCAGCTTTTCGCGGTCGGTGACGTCATCGCACGACACGATGGTGCCGACGCGCACTCCCTCATCGCTCACCACCGGCCGCAAGATGATGCTCAGCCGGCGGTCGTCGCCCGATTTTGTCTTGATCTTGCAGGGGAACTGAACGGTTTCGTTGCGCGTTGAGCGCGTGGCTTCGAGGCGCGGAATCAGTTCAGGGCAACGCGCCACCAGCTCAGTATCCTGCAGGCGCTTGCCTACGACCTTGCCGCGGGCGACGTCCCAGAGCGCGAGCGCGGTGTCATTGTGCGTGATGATGACGTCGCCGGTATCGAGCGCGAACACGCCTACGCGAACCGCCTCAAGAATGTGGCGCTGGTAGGTGCGCACCGTCTTGAGCTCGTGATCCTGGCGGCCGTCAGAGGAGACCTGCTGCACTTCGGGCGAGCCGGCAATGCGGTCGCCGGGGGCAGCCATGCGCTGAAAAATTCGCCAGCGCGAGTTGATGGGGCGGAACAGGCGTGACTCAGAGAGCTTGGACTCGGCCTTGCCCAGGAACAGCACGCCGCCGGGATCAAGCGCGTAATGCAGGCGCTCGAGAATGCGCTTTTGCGTCGGCGTATCGAAATAGATGAGCAGGTTGCGGCAGACACAGAGCTGGCAATGCGAAATCGGCGCATTGCTGACCAGGTTGCTGCGCCCAAAGATCAGCAGCCGGCGCAGGTCGCGCGAGGCGCGCAGCATGCTGCCCGAACGCACAAAATATTTTTCGTAAAGCTGGGGGCGAACGCGGCGAAGCCTCTCAGCCGGATATTCGCCCCTGCGCGCGCTGTTTAAGGCATCTTCATCAATGTCGGTGGCGTAGATTCTGATATCAAATTGGCCAAGCTCGTCGCCGAAATGCTCGGCCAGCAACAGCGCCACGGAATAGGCTTCCTCGCCGGTGGCGCAGCCCGCAACCCAGCCGCGAAATGAGTCGCCGGGACGCAAGCTGCCCAGCAGCGCGGGCAGCACCTGGGTGCGCAACGACTCCCATGCCTGCGGATCACGAAAGAATTCCGTGACGTTGATCAGCACCGTGTTCAGCAACGCCGCCGGTTCCTCGGGCGTCTTCCTGACGAACTCCAGGTACTCGGCAAAATCCGGGATGCCGAGCTCCTGCATGCGCTTGCGCACGCGGCGTTCGAGGGTGGTGGGCTTGTAACCGCGCAGGTCGGGGCCGCCATCTGCCGCGAGGCCATGAACCAGTTGCGCGAGGGTCAGGGCGGTCATAAGCAGTGGATGTGGGCGCCGGTTGCGCTCATGCAGTTGATTAACGGGCCGATCTCGGCAAGCGGCAAGATGCGGTCGGCGCAGCTTGTCGCCATAGCAGCATGGGGCATTGAAGAGAACTGGGCGGTGTTGGGGTCCTGGACGATGATAAAACCCCCGGCCGCCTTGATGGCGCGAACGCCGTCGGCGCCATCGGCGCCTGAGCCGCTCAACACCACGCCCACGGCGTGCTCGCGGTAGCTGGTGGCAATTGAACGAAACATGCTGTCAATCGAAGGGCGGGAAAAACGCACCGCGGCCGTCTGCAGCAAGCGCACGGCGCCC
>JAJPJZ010000211.1 GCA_021323935.1 Terriglobia bacterium
CGATGTTATTGCGCACCGTGTCGTTGAAGAGCACGGTTTCCTGGGTGACGATGCCGATCTGGGCGCGCAGGGAAGCCAGGGTGAGATCGCGCACGTCGTGGCCGTCAATGAGCAGGCGTCCGCCGGTAACGTCGAAGAAGCGCGGAATCAGGTGCACCAGCGTGCTTTTGCCGGCGCCGCTGGAGCCGACGATGGCGAGCACTTCGCCGGCGCTTACGCGCAGGTTGATGTGCTGCAGCACCGGCTTTTCGGCGTCCTGCTCGTAGCAGAAGCCCACGTCTTCGAACAGGATTTCGCGGTGGAATGGCGGCAGGGCCCCGGCGCCCGGCCGGTCCTGCATTTCGTCTTCGGTGTTCATCACGCGGAAGATGCTGTCGCTGGCGCCGATTGCCTGCTGAAAGCTGTTGTAGAAGCCGGCAAACTTGCGGACCGGATCGTAGAGCTTGAACAGCGCAAAGATGAACATCAGGAACGTGCCGGCCGTCATAGTGCCGGCGCGGATGGCGTTCCGGCCGACCCACAGCATGCCGGCGACGGCGATGGCGCCAAATACATCCATGAGCGGGGAGCTGAGCGCGCTGGCGCGGACCGAGCGCAGGTTGGCGCGGAACAGATGGCGGGCGGCGTTGCGGAAGCGCGTGAACTCCCACTTTTCCATCCCGAACGCCTTCACAATGCGGGCGCCCACGATGGTTTCATGCAGGATGTTCTGCACGTCGGCAAGCTGCTCCTGGCCGCGCCGCGTGGTGTGGCGGACCCGCGCGCCAATGCGGCGCACCGAGCCTGCCATGATCGGGATGAACAGCAGCAGCACCCAGGCCAGCTTGCCGCCCGTGACCACCACCGCGGCGGCCATGAAGATGAAAGTAAAAAACTGCTGCAGAAAATCGGCGAGCACCAGCGAGAGCGACGTCTGGACCTTATCGATATCGTTGACAATGGTCGAGAGCAGCGTGCCGGTGGCGAAACGGGTAAAGAACGCGACCGAGCGGCGCATGATCGCGCCATACAGGTCATTGCGAAGATCGGTGACCAGGCCGAAGCCGGCATAGTTCACCAGGTAGGTGCCCGCATAATCGAAAACGGCTTTCAGAATGGTGGCCCCGATTAATGCGACCGCCAAGACTACCCAGGCATTGTGAAAGTAGCTGGGGATGAACTGGCGCAGGTCAACCGGCTGGTGCGTGAGCGGGTTGGTGAACAGCGGCAGATGCCGCCCTTCGCGCGCCGGGTTCAGAACTACGTCAAGCGCGGGGCCGACCAGCAGCACGCGAAACGCGTCAAGCGCGCCCACCAGCGCCATCAGGACCACGGAGCCCAGGAACTGCGGCGTGTAAGCGTAAACGTAGCGCAGCAGGCGGCTCAGTTGGCGCACGACGCCTCCCGGCAAACAACGGGCAAGGGAACGGGGCGGCGGCAAACTACGCTAGTAGGCGGCAGCGGAAGCAATGCTCAATTTTATCGGAATAGCGCCAGAAATCAGCGTGCCGAGAGTGGCACTTTGCAGAACTTTACGCCTTAGCCGCCGATTTTTTCGTTTCGGCCGCCATCAGGTGCGCCGAGTCGCGATGCACAACCTTGACGTTGTATCCCGCGCCCTTCAGCCGCTTGTAAACCTCTTCCGCAATCATCACCGAGCGGTGCTGGCCGCCGGTGCAGCCGAAGCCGATGGTCAGGTAGCTTTTGCCTTCAGCCACGTAGTGCGGCAGCAGGTAGATCAGCATGTCAGAGATGCGCGAGATGAACTCCTGGGTCTGCGGGAAGGAGCGGATGTACTTGATCAGCTTGGGATGCTTGCCGGTGAAGGGCCTGAATTCAGGAACAAAGTGCGGGTTGGGCAGGAAGCGCACGTCGAAGAGCAGGTCGGCGTCCTGGGGAACGCCGTGCTTGTAGCCGAAGCTGACGCAGGCGACCAGGATGCCCTTGTCGGAGCGCTCGCGCTGGAAGCGCTCAGTGACGTAGGCGCGCAGCTCGTGCACATTGAACTTTGAAGTATCGATGACAATATCGGCCACGTCGCGCAGCTTGCCCAGGCGGTTGCGCTCGGCGCTGAGCGCAACTTTCACCGGGTCAGAGCGGCGCGAAAGCGGGTGCGGGCGGCGGGTTTCGCTGAAGCGGCGAAGCAGCACGTCATCGGAAGCTTCAAGGAAGATGATGGTGGTTTTGACCGTTTCCTTGAGCTGCTGCAGGTGCTGGGGCAGGCGCTCAAGCTTTTGGCCTTCGCGAACATCCACCACCAGCGCGGCGCGCGTAATTTCAGGCGATTGCTTGATCAGTTCGGCAAAGCGCGGCATCAGGTCAACCGGCAGGTTGTCAACGCAGTAGTAGCCGAGGTCCTCAAAAGCCTTGAGCACGGAGGCCTTGCCGGAGCCGCTCATGCCGGTGATGACCACCAGCTCAGTCGCCGAGCGCGGTTCGGAGACGTGGCCGTTACGGCCAGCCAGGCGGCGAGCAGCAGGCTCGGCCCTCTTCCGAGGCGCAGCAGAGCGGGGCATTGAAAGAATGTTAGCACGCGGAAACGCGGGCTCGCGCCGCAAATGACGAGGCCAGGCGTGGCGCTGTGTTCGGCGTGCCGATGGCACGCCAGCGAACTGTCGTACGGCAACGGCAGCCCTGGCCTGGGCATCAGATGCTATTCGATGACCGGTACGCTGCGCCGCATTCGCATAAGGTTCAAGTTGTTGCCGCCGCTGGCGCTTGCCGCGGTCTTCTTGCTGGCGGGCTGCGGGGGTGGAAGCGCCGGCAATAACTCAACTCCCTCTCCGGCCCGCAGCCCTCAGCCGCACGGCAACTTCCTCTATTCCCTGACCCTGAACACCGCAGTGGTGTATGGATTCCAGACCTCCGCAGGTGGTTCGCAGCTTACCGCCATTCCTGGTTCTCCATTTGCGTCGAATGGAACCCGGGTCGACAAGTTCGCGGCTGATCCTCAGCAAGGCTTTCTTTTTGTCTTGAACTACGGCACTACCTACGCGCCCGGCGACAACATCACGACTTTCAGCGTTGATCCGAGCTCCGGCAGCCTGACGCGCGTCAGCACGCTTAATGTGACCGGGCTTTCGTTGATCGCGCTGGCCGTGAATCCCACAGGCAACTACCTTTACGCCACCACCGGCACATACCTGGCATGCTGCACACCCGGGCCGGGCGGGATCTACACTTTCTCAATCGGCGCGGGCGGCGTGTTGAAGCAGGTCGCCTATGTTGATCAGCCCAGCGGCCTGGGCAGCGCGCCGACCGCGCTAGCCGTTGACCCCAGCGGAGCGTTCCTTTACGCGGCTTCGGCGTGGGAGAGCGATCCTTACCATACGGGAATCACGGTGATGGCGTTTGCGCTCACGAACGGGGGCGCGGCGCTCTCGCTGCTCGCAACCTATCCCGAAATCGACCCGATGCCCGCGAACACCAGCGCCTCCGCTGTCTACGCCAATTCAAGCTACGTGTATGCCTCCACCTCAAACGGCAATGCCTTGTATGTGTTTCAAAGGCACGGCGACGGCACGTTGTCGCAAGTGCCTTCACCAACGCTTTCAGGCGCGCCCAGCAACCTGCAGGGAATTGCTGCCACGCCCAACGGCCAGTTCGTCTATGTGGCTGATGGTGACAACGCGCGCGTGCTGGGGTTTTCGGTTGGCGCCGACGGCGCACTGACCCAGATTGGCAGCTTTGCCGTTGGCTCAACCGGGTCAAACTGGATCAGCCAGGTGATCGCCGATCCCTCAGGCAACACCCTTTATGCCGCCGGCGGCAACGGTGGGGAAATCTTTGTCCTGAGCATCGGCGCGGATGGTCACCTGACCCAGGCGCCGGCTTCGCCGTACTTCACCGACACGCAAGCTGCCAGCAACTGGATCGTCTTCTACTGAATCCGCGCGCGGGGCTAAGGCGCGCAGGATGGTTGTAACGAACTGCAAAAGGCTGATTTCTGGCCGCTGCGGAAGGCGCCGTGGCGCATGAAGATGGGCACAACTCCGCCAAAACGCTGCTAAACTTGGAGCAGCAGCCTACAGCCCGCCGGGCCAGGAGTCCAACGATGTTAGTCGTGATGCAGGCGCATGCCACCGACGAGCAGGTGCGCGCCGTCTGCCAGAAAATCGAAAGCCTAGGATATCGCGCTCATGCGCTGCCGGGCGCGCAGCGCACTGCCATCGGCATTACCGGCAACCGCGGGGAAATTGAGGCCGCCTGGATTGAAGACCTGGCCGGAGTGGCCGAAGTCATTTCCGTCAGCAAGCCTTACAAGCTGGTGAGCCGCGAGCTCAAGGAAGACACCACGGTGGTGGCGTTTCCCGCCGCAGGCGCGGCGCCCGGAGCTTCGGTGGGCGGCACGGAGCTGGCCATCGTGGCCGGGCCCTGCGCCATTGAGACCCGCGAGCAGGCCTTTGCCGTCGCTGAAACCGTGCATCGTGCCGGCGTGCGCTTCTTTCGCGGAGGCGCCTACAAGCCGCGCACGTCTCCTTATTCGTTCCAGGGGCTCGGCCTTGAAGCGCTGAAGATCATGGCGGAGATCCGCCAGCAGTTCGGCATGCGGATCGTCACTGAAGCCATTGACAATGAATCGCTCGACCTGGTGGAAGAGTACGCAGACGTGATCCAGATCGGGGCGCGCAACATGCAGAATTTCTCGCTGCTGAAGCGCGCCGGACGCGCCCGCAAGCCGGTGCTGTTGAAACGCGGCATGTCAGCCACGCTCGAGGAATTCCTGATGGCCGCCGAATACATCATGAGCGAAGGTA
>JAJPJZ010000082.1 GCA_021323935.1 Terriglobia bacterium
AGCTGACTGCGCGAGGTGTCGCGCAACGGTTTACGAACGCACCGGCAGCGCAAGGAGCAGCTTGGCAGCACCGTCGCGCATTGCAGAGATCCGCACCGGCTTCGCGCGCCCGTTCTGGGTTGCGAACGTCACCGAGTTATTTGAGCGCCTTGCCTACTACGCGGTCTTCGCATCACTCGCCAATTTCCTGCAGGAGCGGCTGGGCTTTTCGACGCAGCAAACCAGCAGCCTGACCGGCTGGTTCGGCGGAACCGTCTGGTTTTTGGCAGTGTTCGGCGGGGCGGTAGCCGACAAGCTGGGCTTCCGGCGGGCCCTCTCGGCGGCCTACCTGATTTTGGCGGCTGCTTACTTCCTGCTTGGCTCCCTGACCTCTGCCTGGATGGCGCCCGCGCGCGGCATCATGCCGCTGTGGCTGCTGGTTCTGATCATTCTGATTCTGCCGGCGCTCGGCATCGCCATGGTCAAGCCGAGCGTTGTCGGAACCACAGCGCGGGCTTCGCAGGAAAATGTCCGCTCCATCGGTTATTCGATCTATTACACGCTGGTCAACGTAGGAGGCGCGGCGGGCCCATTCCTTGCCGGCGTAATCAGCGAGCGCGTCAGCACAGAAAACGTCTATCGAATGGCGGCGCTGAGCGTGCTGCTGATGTTTTTTGCGGTGCTGTTCTTTTATCGCGAGCCGCGCAAGGCCGGCGACGCTCCGCCGCCGAGCATCGCCAAAACCGCGCGCAACTTTGCCACCGTGGTCAGCAACGGCCGCTTCATGCTGTTCCTGCTTATTTTTTCAGGGTTCTGGGTCATTTACTGGCAGCAGTACATCGCTTTGCCGCTCTTCCTGCGCAAATACCAGGGTGTGCCGGCCCCAACGATTGACAAGATCCTGATCACCGACGCCGTTACGGTCATCGCGCTGCAAATCCTGGTCAGCTACCTGACTAAGAAAGTCGCGCCGTTTACTTCGATTGTTGCCGGCACGCTGGTCTCATCGCTTTCCTGGATCATCGTGGCCTTGCACCCAGGAATTCCGGGAGCAATCGCGGCGCTGATTGTGCTGGCGCTCGGAGAAATCACGCTGTCCCCGCGCTACTACGAATACGTCTCGCGGCTGGCCCCGCCCGAGAAGCAGGGCACATATATGGGATTTGCATTTGTGCCGATTGGAATCGGTTCCTGGGTCGGCGGCCTGCTGAGCGGCTACTTCATGCACCACTTCGCCGAGCTCCAGGGCCAACCGCAACTGGTGTGGTGGAGCTTTGTGGGGTTCGGCGTAGTCACGGCGCTGCTGCTGTGGATCTACGATCGAATCGTGAAGCCGGGCGCGGCGGCGACGCAGGCGGCATAATTCACCTCACGCGCAGCATCACCACGCCGTGCCGCGCAACCGTTACGGTGTAAGGCTCCGCGAGCTTGCCTAAATCTTTATGCGCCCACAGATCGCGTGCAGATGGCGGCTGTGAGTAGCCCAGCTCGCGCCAGCGCACCGTGATGGGCAACGCGCGATGGCCGCGGTTGAACAAGCCGACCGCCTTGCTGCCGTCGGCCAGGTCACGCACCCAGATTTCCAGCGGCCCTTCTTCCCAAACGCGCCGACCCTGCTTGCCGGCCGAATCCTGGTCAATAGCGATAACGTCGCGATTGGCCAGAATTGCGAGCGTCGCCGGCGACATCTTCGCCAGGTCGTTGCCCGCCAGCAACGGCGCCGCGAGCATCGCCCACAGCGAAAAGTGCGTGCGGTACTCGTCGTCGTTCATGCCGCCGTTGCCCACTTCAAGCATGTCAGGATCGTTCCAGTGGCCCGGGCCGGCAAAACGCTCCAGACCATTCTGGCTGAAGCCGATGTCGCTCATGCGGTCCCATTTGTCCTCAATGTCGTCGGTGGTGCGCCACAGGTTTCCGCCCGATTCTGCGCCCCAGCGCCACACCGCTTCGTCGCCATACTGGCAAAGGCTGAAGACAATCGGCCTGCCGGTGGAGCGCAGCGCGTGCGCCATCTTGCGGTAAACCGCCGGCATGTCTGAATCTTTGTAGACCTGGCGCGCGCTGCACCAGTCATATTTCAAGTAGTCGATGCCCCAGGCCGCGTAGGTGCGCGCGTCCTGCTCCTCGTGCTGATAGCTGCCTTCGTAGCCGGCGCAGGTCTTCGGCCCGGGTGAAGAATAAATGCCGAGCTTCAGCCCTTTGCCGTGCACGTAGTCGGCCAGCGCCTTCATGTCGGGAAATTTTTCGTTGGTGTGAATGATGCCCTGGGCGTCGCGCTGGCCTTCCCATGTGTCGTCGATGTTCACGTAGATGTAGCCGGCGTCGCGCAGCCCGCTCGAAACCAGCGCATCCGCCGCGGCGCGAACTACGGCATCGTTCACCTTCTCGGCGAAGTGGTTCCAGCTATTCCAGCCCATGGGGGGCGTAGCAGCGATAGGTTGCGCAAAAGCCAGAGAGGCGAACACCAGGAAGGCTGCGGCACAAGCCAGTTTCATGCGCGCCAGTCTAAAGGCAAAGCCAAGAAAGGCAAAAGGCAAATGTCCGCGCCCCAATGATGTACACTGCGCGCCTGTGCGGCGAACCAAATCTCTATTGCTTGTTGTGGCCGTGCTGGCCCTGTGCGGCGCTCAGCAGGTGCAGAACCGCCCGGCACGCCTGCAGAACGTTGGTGGAGAGCCGCCCTTGATCCTTCGCGCCAAATCAACGAGCAGCGGGCCACACTTCACCGAAGTTGTGCTGCTGCCCGGCCGCGGCATGAATGTATTCCAGATCAAGGCATTCATTCCTGGACTGGGCGAGCAGGACCTGATTGCCTCGCCTTCGCTGACGGTGGCGGCGCAGGAGCTGACCGGCAGCGGTGACGACTTCGCCGGCGTTAAATCGTTCAAGTTTGGCGGCGCAATCCTGGTTCCATGGGCCAATCGCATCCGCGGCCGGCTCATGCCTGACGGCCAATGGATCAAGACCGAGATCGCCGGCCACCAGCTCACGCTGCCGGCTGACTGGAGCGGCAAAAAGCCCGGTGCCGAGAAGCACGCGATTCACGGGCTGATATTGGAATCAAAATTCCAGCCGACGGCAGCGAGTGGTGGCGACACGGCCCACGCGGTTCTGCACGCCGGCAGCTTTCAAGGGCACTGGCCTTCAACCACCGAGGTTGCCGTTGACGTGGCGCTCTCGGCCGCTGCCATTGACATCAGGGTCACAGCGAAAAACACCGGGCAGGAAGCGTCGCCCATCGGAATTGGCTGGCATCCGTATTTTGCTTTTCCGAGCGGCAAGCGCCAGCAGGCTGAGCTTTCGCTTCCGGCGCGCCAGCGTACCGTGGTCAACAACTACGACGACGTCTTCCCCACCGGCCAGGTCGTTCCGGTTGCCGGCACGGAATATGATTTTTTCGATAAGCCGCGCGCGCTCGGCCAGCAATACCTGGACGATTGTTTCCTGGACCTGGCGCGGCGCGATGACGGCGCAGTGGTCGCCGAGATTGCCGACCGCGCTGCGAAGTATGGGCTGCGCATCGTGGGGCTCTCGCGCGAGATCGAGTCGTTCCAGGTGTATGCGCCGCCCGACAAGCAGTTTGTGGCGCTTGAGCCGCAGTTCAACCTGGCCGACCCTTTCAACAGAAAAATCTGGGGGAATCGTGATACCGGCATGGTCATGCTGAAACCGGGTGAATCGGTGGCATATCACGTGCGGCTTGAGCTGTTCACTCCGGCTGCAAAGTAGAGCGCTAAAATAAAAGCGCAAGATCCGGGCAGTTGTTTTAGAAAATCATAGTGACGTCTGGTCGTGACCGTGGGAATTGACGTTCGCATTCCGATTGGCCTTCTGTTCACGCTGGTTGGCCTCATCCTCGCCATCTTTGGCGGCGTGAGCGACCGCACCATTTACCAGCGCTCGCTCGGCATTAATGTCAACCTGGGTTGGGGAGTAGTGCTGCTGGGGTTCGGCATCGTGATGCTGCTGCTCGGCCGCCGCGGCCAGCGCACGCCGCAGCCTGCTTCGCCCGACGCCGGAGGCGCGCGCCACCCGCACTAACGCTGGGCGCGCGCCGAGCCACCAAACTGCAATGCAAAACACAGAACAATGCTTTCGCGTGGCCGCGGTGCTGTTTGATCTTGATGGTGTGCTGGCGGATTCGCGGGCGCCGGTCGAGCGGCAATGGCGGCGCTGGGCCGGGGAACATGGCATCAACGCCAACGAACTGCTGAAAGTGGCGCACGGACATCGCACCATCGAAACCATCCGTCACTTTGCGCCGCAACTTGATGCCGAAGCCGAAGCCGCCGAGATGGAACGCTGCGAGACCTCCGATAAAGAAGGTCTCATTGCGATCGGCGGCGCGCGCGAGTTGCTGCAGTCATTGCCGAAGGAGCGCTGGGCCATTGCCACATCGGGCGGTCGCATGCTGGCCACAGAACGCCTGCGCGCGGTCGGCCTGCCGGTGCCGCGTGTGCTGGTTTCGGCCGACGACGTGACGCGCGGCAAGCCTGACCCGGAGCCATACCTGAAGGCTGCGGTGCTGCTCGGGATGGATGCCACGCGGTGCATAGTTATTGAA
>JAJPJZ010000192.1 GCA_021323935.1 Terriglobia bacterium
CCAGGCCATCCACCACTTCGCCCAGTTCTTCGCCGGTCTTGGTCTTGCGCGCATCCTCGCCGCCCGTTGCCCCGGCGCTCACCCGCGGAACTTTCTGCTCATCTGCCATGCCTTTGCCTCCATTCAAAACGCATCATGATACGCCGCGCTCTTCGTCGTTGTGGCGCCCCAGCCCTGCAGCCTGCCGCAGCGCCGCCGCCACGGGCCGCCGAAACTGCCTCTGCGCGCCGCTTTTCCTGCAACACCCCTGCGGCCATGTCCATCTAAGTAGGAAGCAAAACTTGCAAGCCGCGATAGCATAGACGCAATGAATCTCGAACCCCGTTCTGAACCCGTGTTCCAGACTCCGGCCGAACTGGAAGAGGAAAGCCGCAAGCTCCGCCGCCTGCAGATCATGATGTCGATGGTCACTTCCGTGCTTGCCCAGGACCCGGGCCTCACCATCGAAGAAGCCAGCGAACTGGTCGCTTCCACCAAGCGCGCCGCGCTCGCCATGTTTCCTGACAAGGAATTCGCCTACGAAATCCTCTATCGCCCCCGCCTGCAGCGCCTGCTGAACGAGCGCTTTCACCTGCAGTAACGCCTCGCACTCCCGCATCTCTTCTTCCGCCACCACCTTCGCTCCGCCTCAGGTTTCGATTTCCACGTGGCACACCCGCCCCACAATGTAATCCGCCGCCGTCCTGCTCTCCTCGATCGCCACCACCTCCACCGGAAACGCCTGGTTGTGCGGGCGCAGTACCAGGTTGTTTCCGCTGCGCTCCACATATTTCACCGTGCAGCCGCCGTCTTTCTTCACCGCGTACATGTTGGGTTCGTTCTTGCGATACGCCTGCAGCGACGTGTAGTGCCGGTCAATCAGCACCGTCGCATTCGGCAGCAGCCGCGGATACATGCTCATGCCCTCCTCGCGCCCTGCCTTGATCAGCACAAATCGCCGCCACTGTTTTCGCTCCCTGCCGCCCGCCTCTGCCGGGCCGCGCGCGCTCTCCATGTTCGCCCGCAGCCGCTTCAAAAAATTCTTCTTGTATTTCAGGATGTCCTTCACCTGCGCGCTCGTCACCACCGCTTCGTTCGCCGCCACCTCCGCATCCACCAGCAGCACGTTTTCAAACTGATCGTCGCTTGGCGGCGTGATGCTGGCGCGCTTGTTCACTTCCTCCGCATCCAGCAGGTCCAGCACCGAAAGCCGCTGCACTTCGAGCACCCGGTCCATGCCTTCCAGGCTCAACCCCCGCTTTCCATTCAGGAAGTTCGAAATGTGCGCCTGCTTGAAGTTGGTCATCTCCGCCAGGCCCACCCCCGTAAGCTGGCGCGCGCGAATCCGCGCCCACAGCACCTTTCGCAGGTTTTCCTGCATCCGCCTGAAGGTCATGCGCCGCCTGCCCGCCCTTCTCCCACTATATCATTGAGCAATACACATCCCAAGTCAACGAATTTAAAAGCAATAAAGTTCTTGACACTCTGCCGCCGGAGTCCTACAGTTGTTTTCGCTTTTGATTCGCTCTGCAGTTCGCCATTCCATGCTCCCGCTGCTCAACCCGTACTCCTCGCCTGGCGCGACCTCCGCCGCGCCGGTAAGGCAATTTACCCATGACTTTCGTAACCCCGGCGCATCACAAATGCCTTTGACGCCGGCCGCCCTCAGACATTTACTTCTCACTCCCCGCTTTCACCATTCAGCGCTCGTTCGCCGCGCTCGCTTCATCAAGTGAAGGGACCAATGTCTATGCAGAACATCGAAACCGACGGTTCAACTTTCCTGGAATTCCGCCGCAAGGTGCAGCACGCCGAAGTCCTCTCCGGGTCCATGGAACGCATCCTGCGCGACCTCAATTTTTCCGGCCGTGTCTCCGTCGTCGTGCAGAACGGACGCATCCTCAAATCAGGATACGAAGAGGGCTACTTTTCCCATCGCGCCGATTCGCGCCTGCTCTCCTGACGGCGTCTGGCGTGTTCGCTGTTGAAACACGCTCGCAACAACCCTGCCGGCCGGGCCTTCCGAACGTCACGATCCCGGGCCCGCCGGCCGGCGCTCAGAACTAAATAGCTCACGCAGGTCATCGCAACCGAAGCGAGCCCTGCACGTCATGCGGTTCCGCTGGCGCGGTTCGCACTTCGCCCTCACCGGCGAAATGCGGCGCCCGGCGCGCCCCGCGCGGCGTGCGGGGCTTTTTTATTTTTGCCGTGCCCATAGGAGGAACAATGACCGCCCCAATCGATCAACAAGCCCGCCACCTCAAGTATTGCGAGCGCTGCGGCTCGCTGTGGCTGCGCCCGCATCCGCCTGCCGCCCGCTCTGCAGCCGCTGCCCCGGCCCTGTGCCCGGTGTGCGCCTCGCGCAGTACCGCCACTGCCTGGAGCAAGCGCACCCACAAAACCTCAAAGCCTGCCTCGGCAAACCGCGCCGTTGCTCCCGCCGGCAACGGAAGGAGGAACTCATGACGTCGGCTCTGCTGCCCGCATCGCCCCAACCGCGCCTGTATTGCTTCAGCGCCTCAGCCCAGCCCGCCGGCGATCGCCACCGCGACGCCCAGGCCGAGCGCGAGCTCGAATTCGCCCCTTACCGCCGCCACACCATCTGGCTGCTGCGCCGTTACTTCCGCACGTCCCTTGAAATCGGCCGCCTGCCCGGCATCCTCGGCCGCGAGTTCTTTCGCTCCCGCGTCAGCTCGCGCAAGGCCTGCACCTTCGAAGATGAAGTCATCTTCGCCACCGACCTTGACCGCTGCGTCGCCCAGCTCGACGCCCAGGAAAAATACCTGGTCGGCGCGCTCGTCATGCAGGAGTATGACCAGGAGCAGCTCGCACAGAAGCTCGGCCTCACCCGCAAGTGGGTCCGCTTCCACTATTTCCGCGCCCTCGACAAGTTGACGCGCATCTTCATCGCCGGCGGTTACATCTCGCCGCACCCCGGCCATGAAGCCGCAAAAATGCTTGTCAAGAGGCAAAAAGGCTTATCTCGTTGAGCGGCAAGGAAATTTAAACTACCCAGTACCCCGGCCAAAAATGCTATTCTGAATTTAGAAGGGTTGGTTAAAGAGCCAACCGTAAGCCCCGAGAAAAAATTCAGAAGTCACCCCGAAAGGCGCTCCCCGAGCGCCTTTCCGAGTTTCAGGGCGCCGCTCCGGCGCCGCATCCAGTGTTCATCCCTTTTTGATTTTTCAATTTCTCTATTCACTTATGCCGCCATCAAAACATCGCACCGCGCATCACATCCACACTGCGCCTTCGCCGGCGCCCGCTTCGAGCGAAACTCCGGCCCCCGCGCCGGGCCCCGGCAACTCCGCCGCTGCTGCCGCTTCTCCGAACGCCTCCAGCTCCGCAGGGCCGCCGGCGCACGCTGCCGTCATCGTGTCCCGCGATCAACTCCTGGCTTCGCTGCGCCGCTCCATCGAAGGCGCCGCGCCTGAAATGATTGACGCCATCATCGCCGAGGGCAAAGACGGCAGCTACCTGCATACCAAGTTCCTGTTCGAATTCGCCGGGCTCAGCGCCGCCCCCGCTGCTGACGTTTCTGCCGAGCAGTCACTGGCCGCCACCCTGCTTCGCGCGCTCGCCCTCAACTCCAGCAAGGTCGAGAGCGCATCGCCGCCTTCAGCCGCCGCCGGGCCCCAAGCCAGGTCCGCAGCCAAGCCCGCGCTGCCTGCCGACGCGCTTCCGTCGGCGCCGCCCGCTTCGGCTGATTTTTCCCGGCCCAATGGCGCCTGCAAGCGCACCGCTGCCGCACGCCCATAAAGCCGCCGTCTGCTATTTTTGAAGTGAGCGGTGAGCCGCGCCTCTCATCCGCCAGTGGGGAGCACCACCACCTGCAATGCTCGATTATTCCTGGATTACCGATCGCATCGCCGTCGGCGGCGGCATCTGGACCGCCGAGAACATGGCCGCAATCGCGCGCCTCGGCTTCACTCACATCATTGACATGCAGATTGAATTCGATGACACCGCGCTGGCCGTTCCGCACGGCATCGTCGTGCTGTGGAACCCCACCGACGATGATTTTCAGCCCAAGCCGCCTGAGCTGCTGCGCCGCGGCGTCCAGTTCGCCCTGAACGCTCTCTACCCGGGCCCGCTCTCGCGCCAGCAGATCCACGCCGCCAGCCGCCAGGAAGCCGCCGCCGAGCTGTTCGGCCAGAACGGCTCGCCCGCGCCAGGCGGCGTCACCGCCCTTCCGGGCGCGCCCGCCCGCCTCTACGTCCACTGCGCCGCCGGCGTTCATCGCGCCGCCATGATGGCCTTGGCCATCCTGCGCGCCAGCGGCTGGTCACTGGCCGAGGCCGCCGACCTGCTGGTCTCGCGCCGCAACGTCGTCGATCTCGCCGACGTTTATGTCGGCAGCGTCGAAAATTTCATGCAGTCGTTCCGGCTCACCGCCGCCCCTTAATCTTCAATCTTGTGCGGCTTTAGTTTTAGGTGAGCTTTGGTCTTGTGCAGGCACGGCCCTCTGGCCCGTCAAGCCTCTTGTTTTATGCAGCGACGGCCCTCTCGCCCGTCCCAACTTTTTTACCGCGCCCGGCGAGCACATCGCTCGCATAAACTCGCCCCTTAACCTCTGGTTTTCGCGCGCTGAATTCTTTCATCATGAAAACTCTCTTCTCGCTGCTCATCTCGCTCCTGTTCGCTCTCACGCTGCCCGCGACCCACGCGCTGAGCGGCCCTGCGCTCACCCAGATCTCCGACGTGGTTTACCGCGCCGATGGCACGCCTGCGCAAGGCACGCTCACCATCTCCTGGATCGCCTTCACCACCGCCGATGGATTCGCCGTGGCCGCCAATAAAATCACGGTGGCGCTCGGCCCGGGCGGCGCGCTTTCCGTGCAGCTTGCGCCCAACGCCGGCGCCTCCCCGGCCGGCAGCTTCTACAAGGTTGTGCTGAACCTCGGCAATGGTGAAAACAGCACCGAGTACTGGGTGGTGCCCGCCACTTCGCCCACTACGGTCGCCGCCGTTCGCTCGAGCGTCATGCCTTCCACCATCGCGGCGCAATTCGCCTCCGTGGCTTACGTCGATGCTGCCGTCGCCAGCGCCGCCAACGGCAACATCAAGACGCTCAGCGGTATTCGCCTCGCCGACAAATTCTCTAACATCCAGGCCGCCATCACCGACGCCGGCTCTTCCGGCGCAGTCCTGATTCCCTCCTCTTACTCCGCCAGCGATACCTACACCAATCCCAACGGCATTCCCATCCTTGACCTGCGCAACCTGCGCATCGAGCTCAGCGATCTCGCCGTGCGCGACGGCATGTGGCGCGACGTGCGCTCCTATGGCGCCGATTGCACCGGCACGCGCG
Organism: Terriglobia bacterium; assembly: GCA_021323935.1. GTDB lineage: Bacteria > Acidobacteriota > Terriglobia > Terriglobales > Acidobacteriaceae > JAFAIN01. The sequence continues at coordinate 5,291 of JAJPJZ010000192.1, forward strand.
ACTCCCGCGCCGCCCTCGCCGCCGCCATCGTCTCCAACAAAAAAATCCTCGCGCCGCCCGGATGCAAGCTGCAAATCCTCGGCCAGCCGCTCTCCATCGTGGCCAGCGGCTGGGAATTCGATGGCTCCGGCACCTGGCACGACGATCCCAACGCCACCACCATCTTCGGTTGCGGCGCCGGCGCCGGCGCCGTCATCCAGATCAACCGCTCCGCCGATTGGAAGCTGCACGGCACTCGCCTCGTCGCCCACGGCGATACCAGCCTGTGCGGCACCTCCAACCCCAGCACCTTCTCCCGCTCCCTCGAGTGGGACAACACCGGCTCCTCCGGCCAGACCAGCACCAAGGCCGAAATCTACGATGTCGCGCTCTCGCCCGGCGCCGTGCTCGGCAATGCCGGCTCGTTCTATCCCGTCATCCAGAGCGGCCACGATTGCGGCGGCGCCACCGGCTCGACCTGCTCGCCTGCGCCTTCAAACGGCAACCAGGTCGGCTACGTCTCTGTCGCCGCCGGCGGCGTTCCCACCGGCATTCACCAGGAGAGCGGAACCTCCATCGCCAGCGGCGTCACCTATACGCTCGCGCTCGATATCACCTTCCCCACCTGGCCCAGCTTCATCACCTTCACTCCCTCAACCGCCAGGATCGATCTCACCGCCAACGGCGTTGCCGTCGCGTCGCTCACTCCTTCCATGACGCAGGGCGTGTGGACCCACGCCACCCTCTCCTACACCGGCAACGCCTCGACCGCAGGCCAGTCGCTCGGCGTCAGCATCACCAACACCACCGCGCCGGGCGCTGGCCTTTCTGAAATCTGGTTTGACAATCTCACCCCCAGCAACTTCGCGCTGCAGAATCCCTCCTTCGAATCTCCCGCGCTCAATCCTGCCAATTCATTTTTCCCGCTGCCGCAAAGCTGGCAGAGCACCGGCGGCTTTCAATACACCGCGCTGCAAATCGGCTCCGGCACGCCCACCAGCTTCGCCGGCGAGCAGAACCTTGAATCCGGCTACTTCCACGATTCCAGCATCACCGGCGCCGGCCTGCCCGGCTCCATCGGCATTCTCGGCACCGGCTGCTGCGACCAATCCTGGAAGCTCTCAAACCTCAGCCTCACCAGCCTGAATTGGGGCATCGCCGGCAGCCTCGGCTATGAAGCTGAAAACATCAACGCCTCCAATGTCGGCGG
>JAJPJZ010000284.1 GCA_021323935.1 Terriglobia bacterium
CAGCTCGATCACGGTTAGCGAAGGCGATTCGCGCAGGTCGTCAATGTCCTTCTTGTACGCCATGCCCAGCACCAGCACCTTTGAGCCGTTCAGCGCCTTCTTGTGGCCGTTCAGCGCTCCCATGACGGCATCGACCACGTGGTACGGCATGCCTACGTTGACCTGGCCGGCCAGCTCGATGAACTTGGTCTGAAAGTCATACTGCTTCGCCTTCCAGGAAAGGTAGAAGGGATCAATCGGAATGCAGTGCCCGCCCAGGCCCGGCCCCGGATAAAACGCCTGGAAGCCGAAGGGCTTGGTCTTGGCTGCTTCAATGACTTCAAAAATATCGATGCCCATGCGCAGGCTCAGCAGCTTCAGCTCGTTGACCAGGGCGATGTTCACGCAGCGGTAGATGTTTTCCAGCAGCTTGGTCATCTCCGCCGCTGCCGGCGATGACACCGGCACCACGCGGTTGAAAATCGCGTTGTAGAGCGCGCCGGCAACCTCGGCGGCAGCGGGATTCAACCCGCCAATCACCTTGGGAATGTCGCGCCGTGCCACCGTATCATTGCCCGGATCTTCGCGCTCAGGCGAGAACGCCACAAAAAACGTGCCGTTGCCCTGCGACTGCTGTCTCGCCGCCTTCAGCCCGGTCTTTCCGCCTTCCAGAATCGGGATCAGCACCTCTTCGGTGGTGCCGGGGTAGGTGGTGCTCTCCAGCACGACCAGTTGCCCTTCGCGGAGGTGCGGCGCAATGGCGTGGCCGGTGGCCTCGATGTAGCTCAAATCAGGCTCGTGGTGCTCATTCAGCGGCGTCGGAACGCAGATGATGACCGCATCCATTTCATGCAGGCGCGCAAAATCGGCGGTCGCGGCAAAGCCCTGCTGCCGCGCCGATGAAATCTCCGCCGCCAGAATGCGGTAAATGTAGGAGCCGCCGGCGTTCAACGTATCGACCTTCCTGCGGTCAATGTCGAACCCGGTCACCGGAAATTTCTGGTCGGTATAGAGCAGCGCCAGCGGCAAACCGACGTAGCCGAGGCCGATAATGCCGACTTTGGCGGTTCGCGCTTCGATTTTCTGCTTGAGTGTGTCTGCGGGCGTAAGACGAGCTAACTGCGCGTGTGTGGACATTGCTTTCCTTGGCTGGTTGCTTTGGGGGTTAACAGCATCTTACCACGGTTTTCCCGGCAGGCCAGCCCGCCTGAGCCTCTGCCGGACGCAGATAAGGTCATAGATATCAATTATTTACGTATGGTAATGAGTTCGCCATCAGGTTTTTTGCTGCCGCTTCAAAGTTGCGGCTTTTGCGCGCTACCCCCGGCGTGAGCGCCCGTTATTACCGGCCGCGCGACGTGCCGAGAGCGCCCCAGGCGTAGAACAGCGCTGCGTTGGCCGGGATTTGCAGGTTGAAATCAACAAAGCTGTGCACCAGCAGGCCGGCACAGCCGATCAGCAGGCCGAGTTTCACGGCGTCCTGAAGCTCCGATTCTGCAAAGCGCGCCCGCTGCCGCGCCGCACGCGCCACCAGAGCCGCCAGCCAGAGCAGCGCCCCCAGGCCAATCAGGCCGGTTTCAACCAGCACTTGCGCGTAGTCATTGTGCGCTTCGTTCACGAAGCGATCACCGTAGAAATCGCGAAAAGGCGGGTACACGGTAGCAAACGTCCCCAGGCCCCAGCCCAGCAGCGGGCGCTGCCGCGCCATGCGCAGCGCACCGCGCGTGATGTGGATGCGCGCCGCCATGCTCATGCCTCCGCCTTCAGAAAAGCGGCGAATGAGCTGCTCGGAGCCCACCCACCACAAAAAGCCCACCATCAGCAGGCACGCGCCCAGCAGCAGCACCGCCGGCCGCGTGGCCCGCCGCCAGGCGACATACACCCCCAGCAGAAGAATTTGAGCGGCGAGCGCCAGCATTCCACCCCGCGACAGGCTGAGCACGACGCTGCCGCCCATGATGATGGCGGCAAACGCCAGCAGCGCGCGCTTGCCCGGCGTCAGCCTTTTCAAAGCCACCGCCAGCACCAGCGGCAAGGGCGCCAGCATTTCCATCAGCCCGGCGAAGTGGTTGCGGTTGACGTAAGGGCCAAAAATATAGCTCGAGGATTCCGGCCGAAACAGCCAGTACACACGGCCGTTTGAAGTCAGGCTCTGGACGATGGCAAACAGCGCCACCGCCAGGCCCATTGCGATGGCGATCGCGCCCAGGCGGCGGTAGTCGGCTTCGGTGGTGATTGCCTGCACCGCCACGAACATCAGCAATCCATAGGCGGCATATTGCAGCGCGTATTGGCGCGTCAGGAACGTGACCGCAGAAGTGTGGAACAAAAGCTGCGCCGTAACGCCCACAGCCATCAGCAGCGCCGGCGCAAACGCCGGGTTCCAGCGCACCGCCGGTTGGCGCGATACCAGCTCCCTCCCAACCCACAGCAGGCACAGCGCCGCGGCGGCAATTTCCATTGCCAAGATCGACCAGGGAAACACCGCTCCCATGGCCAGCGGCGCCGAAAACAGCACCAGGCAAACACCGGAAAACAGAGCCAGGTTAAGGCGGGAAATTACGGAGGGCGAGGCGTCAGCTTCCACTTCCGCGAAGCTGCGCGGCATGGTCAGAACGCGTGGAGCTTGAATGCTCATGGTGGCGCCGCCCGTGCCCGATGGCATGGTTAATTCGAGGACGACTGCACGTGCGCCGACACGCCACTTCCCTCACCCGGCGCTTCGTCGCTGAAGTACGACGAGTTCTCATCATGCCCATAGTAATAATAATAATAATGGCCGTCGGGGCCGGACATATCGACTGCGTTGACCACGATGCCGCGCACCGGGGCGTTCACGCTGGCCAGCAGATCGCGCGTGCGGCGCAGGTTCTGCTTGGTGGTCTTGGCGGCGCGGATCACGACGATGACGGCGTCGGCGTCTACGGACATTACAACTGCATCGGTGACGGAGAGCGACGGCGGCGTATCGATGATGATGTGGTCGAACTCCTTCCTCCACTGCGCCAGCAGTTGCGCGAAGCGCGGCGAGGCCACCAGTTCAGCCGGCTGCGGCGGCAACGGGCCTGAAGGCACAACGAACATATTGGGCTGCGCCGGATAGCCGACGATAACGTCGCGGGGCTCGGCAACGCTGGCCAGCAGGTTGCTGAGGCCGACGCGGTTGGGGACGCCGAGCACTTTGTGAATGCTGGGCCGGCGCATATCGGCATCGACGAGCAAAACCCTGGCGCCTTTCTGGGCAAGGACCACCGCAGTATTGACGGAAGTAGTGGTCTTACCTTCCTGCGAAAGGGCGCTGGTGACCAGGATGACGCGCGGAGGCGCTGCGCCGGAGGAAAGCAGGAGCGAAGTGCGCAACGCGCGGAAGGCCTCAGCGATTCCGGAGTGCGGCTTGACGCACGTGACCAGCTCGACGCCTTCACCACGGGAGCCGCCGCGCAGCAGCCGGGTGGCTTCATCAATCACCGGCCTGGTCTTGGGAATGACGGCGACGGCCGGCAAGCCGGTGAGCAGCGTGACCTGATCGACGGTGCGCACGGTGTTATCGAGCGCTTCCAGGCCGAACGTCAGCACGATGCCGCCGAGCAGCGAAAGGACGAACGCAACCGCGATGTTGCGCGGCACGTTAGGGCTGACCGGCGAGAGCGGAGTGCGGGCCGGATCGACGATGCGAATGTTGCTGGTCTTCAGCCCGGCGGCGACGCCTGCTTCTTTCAAGCGCTGGAGCAGGCTTTCATAAAGCTGGCGGTTGGTATCGACCTCGCGCTTCAGGATGCTGTACTCGATGGCGCTCTCATTCAGCTTGTTGGCTTCGCGCTTCTGGTCTTCGAGCGAATCGTGCAGCAGTTTTTCGCGGCCCAGCGCGGCCTTGTATTCGTTCTCGGCGCGCTCGGAGGCGCGGCGCAACTCAAGCGCAATTTGCTGCTGGATGGAAGCCAGGCGGTCGTTCAGTTCGCGGATCTTAGGGTAGGCCGGGCCGAACTGCGCTGAAAGCTCGGCCAGTTGCGAGCGGGTTTCGGCCTCGCTGGTGCGCAGGCGCTCGATGCCGGCAATTTCCGTGGTGCCGACCAGGTCAGGGCTCTGATTTTGCGTGAGCCGGAAGACGGCTTCCTTCTGGATGCGGTCGGTTTCGGCGATGGTGAGCTGCTTGTTCAGCTCATCGAGCTTGCTGGTGATGATGTTCTGTTTTTCGTCGAGGCCGAGGATGTCATGCTCGCGCTGGTACTGCACCAGCTTCTCCTGCGAGGACTCGACTTTCAGCAGCAGGTCAGAGAGCTGCTTCGATATCCAGTCGGAGGTCTGCATGGTGCTGTCGAAGCGGCTCTTGCGGTTCTGCTCGATGTAAACATCGATGACGGCGTTGATGATGCGCGCGGCCTGCTGCGGATTGGCGCTGCGGTAATGGATTTCCATGATGCGCGTGCGCGGGATCGGCTTAACTTCCAGCCCGCCCTTAAAGCCGTTCAGCAACGCCGACTGCGTAGCGTCATCGAGGTGCACCTCTTCCGGCAGCGCCGAATTGCCGGCCGCGCCGGCAGGGCGATCAAGATTGAGCCGGTGAATGACTTCAAGCGCGATGGAATCGCTCTGCAGAATGCGCGCCTGCGTATCCATCGTGACCAGGTAGTCGTATTCGTCATCAGAGGACGCGGGCGCGCCGTTCTTCAGCCCAAGATCCTCGCTGGATTCGCGATTGATGGCGATGCGGCCGACGGCGTCATAGATGCGCACCGCTTTCAGCGAAGAAATGGTGGAGAACACGGTGCCGATGGCAACGCAGGCCAGCAGCGTCCAGCGGTGCTTGCGCAGGATGCGCAGGTAATCGGTCCAGTCGGTGGTGGAAAAAAAATCGGGCGGCGGCGAAGGCGAGGCTAGAAGCGAAATAGAATCGGGCTCAACCGGCGTCACCGCCGTGACCGCCGGAATCCGGCTTAACTTGGCAAAATCCATTGACCCCCAAGCTTGCTCACGCCAGGCGATTGCGCGCCAAAACGACTGATTGGCCTGAATTTTAGCAGAGCTGCCGCCGAATTTGGCGTTTTAAAAGACGTTGCCGAGTTGGTTCCCTTTGGGCACCCTGGCCGGCGACTGTGACTTGCTGCGGCGCATGCGGAGCGCCGGTAGCGATAAAATGACTGGCGAACCGGAGACAGGAAATGGCCGCAAGCAATCTCGCCGCAAAGACTTGTGTTCCGTGCCGCGGAGGCGTGCCGCCCCTGGCCGGCGACGAACTGCGCAACTTACAACGCCAGCTTCCCTCATGGCAGGTTGTCGACGGACATCACCTGCACCGCGCATACTCGTTTCCCGATTTCAAGACCGCCCTGGAATTCGTGAACCGCGTGGGCGAAGTTGCCGAACAGCAGGGCCACCATCCTGACATCGCGCTGGGATGGGGCAAGGTTGAAGTCACCACCTGGACGCACAAGATCGATGGGCTGACGGAAAGCGACTTCATCCTGGCGGCGAAAATCGAAGAACTGCCTGGCGCCGGCAAGTAGCCGGCAAAGCCGACGCGGCGCTAATCGGCGGCGACGCTTCCCTGCTCGCCATCCGCGCGAAAAACACCGGCAAAGGTAACGAAATAGCACTCGACCTCGACCGAGGGAAATGACGCCTTCACCAGAGCGGCGGCGCGATTGAGTTCGTTGTAGTGATGGCGCATTTCGCGCTCGGCATCGCCGCCGAACGCGGCCAGGCCGCCGTAGGTGGCGCAATCGGAGTGGCTCATCAGCAGCACGCGCTTGGTGGCGTGCAGCTTGATCGACATGCGAATCTGCTCGAGGATGAAGTCCTGCTCAAAATGATTGCGCGGCGAAGCCAGGGTCTTGGCGCCGCCGGCGACGATGACCATGTCAGGCCGCAGAATGGCGCGCCGGCGCAGGAACTTCTGCACGGCGCCGCGAATGCGCTCATCAAAGCAGCACAGCACGGCAGCGTCAGCCGTGTAGGCGGCCGGGTCGGAATCGAAATGGAATACTTTCTGCATAGTTCGGGCCGTTTGAGTCATGACGCCTGCTGACGGCCTGGGCTGCGCCATTCGTGCAGCGCTGCGGCAGGGCAGGCGATCAACAACACGATAGCTTACTTGAACAGGCGTTCAGTTGCCTGCGGCCGCTTTCCAGTGCCACTCGGCAAAGCGCTTTCGCAGCTCGGTCTTCAGCAGCTTGCCGGTGGAAGTGTGCGGCAACTCGTCGACCACAACAAAGTCATCGGGCAACTGCCACTTGGCAAAGCGCTGCAGCAGGAATGAGCGCAGGTTTTCCACGTCGAGCCGGGCGCCATCGCGCAGCACGATGGCAGCCAGCGGCCGCTCAGCCCACTTCGGGTGCGGCACCGCGATGACGGCAGCCTCGCGCACGGCAGGATGGCCGACGATGGCGTTTTCAACGTCAACCGAGCTGATCCATTCGCCGCCGGATTTAATCAGGTCCTTGGTGCGATCGACGATGTGGATGAACCCTTCGGCGTTGATGGTGGCGACATCGCCGGTGCGAAACCAGCCGTCGGCGGTCCACTTTTCGTCCTCGTCAGGGCGCTGATAGTAGCGCTCGGCAATCCATGGGCCGCGTACCTGGACCTCGCCCATGGCCTCGCCGTCCCAGGGGCACTGGCGGTCGGCATCGTCAATCACGCGAAGCTCGACGAACGGCACCGGCATGCCCTGGTGCGCGCGGAGGCGATACTGCTCATCGCGGTCCAACCGCTGCATGGAAGGCTTGAGCAGCGATACGGTCGCAATGGGCGAGGTTTCGGTCAATCCCCAGGGCTGCATGATGCGGATGCCGTGCTGATCGAGGCGGCGGATTAACGACTCGGGACAGGCGGAGCCGGCAATGACGATGCGCACGCCTTCGCTCCGGAGCTTCCAGCGCCCGGGATGACGCTCGAGCATTTCAGCCACCGCTGACCAGACCGTGGGCACGCCGCCGCTGAACGTGACTTGTTCCGCTTCGAGCAGGTTCAGCAGGCTCTCGGCATCGACGTACCGGCTGGGCAGCAGCAGCCTGCTGCCCGCCATGATGGACGCAAACGGCACGCCCCAGGCATTGGCATGAAACATTGACATTGCCGGCAGCACGGTGTCGTTCATCGAGATGGCGAAGCTATCGGCCAGGCACAGGGCAAGCGAGTGCAGCGCCAGCGCGCGATGCGAGTACAGCACGCCTTTGGGCTTTCCGGTAGTGCCTGAGGTGTAGCAGAGCGCGGCCGCATCGTTTTCGTCGAGCTCGGCGTAGGCGCACTCGCCGGCGCCGCGGATGAAATCTTCGTAATCCTCGTGATCGTCGCCGGCGGCGCGCGGGTTGTGGTGCACCACGATCACGCGCTCAGGCTTGATGTTCGTGCGGAACTGCGCCAGCAGCGGCAGCAACACGTCATCCACGATGAGGAAGCGGTCTTCAGCGTGGTTAATGATGTAGGTGAGCTCATCCGGGTGCAGGCGCAGGTTGAGCGTGTGGGTGACGCCGCCGGCAGCGGGAATGCCGAAATAGGATTCCAGGTGGGCGTAGTGGTTCCACATCAATGTGCCGACGCGATCGCCCGGGCGGAGGCCGGCGCGCCGTAGCGCGGCCGTGACCTGGCGGGCGCGGCCATAAAACTCGCGGTAGGTGTAGCGATGAAATTCGGCAGGAGAATAGCTTTGCGGCGTGGCGCAGGAATCGGCCATGAGCGGCAGGCGGGAGGCGATTTCAACGGCCGGGAAAATATGGCCGCCGCGCTCCAGGATGTGCGTCAGCGTCAGCGGAAACTGCATCATCATGCCGCGCATAACGGCGCATCGTAGCACACATTTGCCGCGCCAGAAGGCCGGCGAAAGCTGCGCTTTTTCCTAAAAGCCAGCGGCAAAATGCGGGCGGCCGATGAGCGCGAAGCTCGCCCCGGCGCAGGGCGAGCCTGGTGCGGTCACGTTGTATCGGTCGCGAGCTAGCGGCGCCGGGGGCCGGCTTTTTTTACTTCGTCACTGACTTCGAATTTTTCAAAGTTCTTTGAGAACTGCGCGGAAAGGTCGGCGGCCTTCTGGTCGTAGGCAGTCTTGTCTTTCCACATGTCGCGGGCGACGAGCAGATCGGCGGGAACATCAGGAATGGCCTTAGGCACGCTGAAACCGAAGGTAGGCTCGGTGTGGAACTCAGCGTCGGTCAGCATGCCGTCAACGATGGCGCGCACCATGGCGCGGGTAAAGCGCAGGTCGATGCGCGAGCCCACGCCAAACGGGCCTTTGTGCCAGCCGGTGTTGACCAGCCAGCATTGCGCGTTGTGTTCATCCATGCGGCGGCCCAGCATTTCGGCGTAGACGCGCGGGCGCAGCGGAAGGAACGGCGAGCCAAAGCAGGTAGAGAACGTGGCCTGCGGCTCAGTCACGCCGGCTTCGGTGCCGGCAACTTTGGCGGTGTAGCCGGAGAGGAAGTGATACATGGCCTGCTGCTTTGAGAGGCGCGAAATCGGAGGCAGCACGCCGAACGCGTCGGCGGTGAGGAAGACGACGTGCTTAGGATGGCCGCCGATGCCGGGGATGACGGCATTCTCGATGAAATCAACCGGGTAGGCGGCACGGGTATTTTCGGTGATGCTTTGATC
>JAJPJZ010000123.1 GCA_021323935.1 Terriglobia bacterium
CCGGCCGCGGCAAAGAGGCGCAGTTCTTGTGGGCAACACTCTCGGCGCTGTGGAACTACGCCGCCAATCGCGTGCCGGAGATTGCCGGCCGCATTACCGATATCGACCGCGCCATGAAGCTGGGCTTCAACTGGCAGATGGGACCGTTCGAGCTGTGGGACGCAGCGGGCGTGCGCGAATCGGTGGAGCGGATGAAGAAAGAGGGAATTGCGGTCGCGCCTAATGCCGAGAAGCTGCTCGCATCCGGCAAAGGATCGTGGTACGCCGATGAGCCCACCACGCTCAGCGCCGGCGGCGTGGGCCCGACCAATACCGGCCGCACCTGGTTTGACCTGGCCGGCGGCGATTACAAGCCCGAAGTGCTGCCGGCCGGGGTGTGGTCGGTTGAGATCGCCAAAAAGAGCAACGGCGTTGTGAAGAAAAATCCCGGTGCATCGCTGGTCGATTTGGGCGACGGCGTCGGCTGCATTGAATTCCACAGCAAGATGAACGCGCTCGGCGGCGACATTGTTCAGCTCATCAGCCAGACGCTGAAGCCGGGAGGCGCGGGCGACGCTTTCGACGCCATTGTCATTACCAACGACGCCGCGAACTTCTCCGCCGGCGCCAATATCATGCAGCTCCTGCTGGCGATCCAGGAAGGCGAGTGGGACGAAGTCGATCTTGCCATCCGTCAATTCCAGGGCATGACCCAGGCGATTAAATTTTCGCCTAAGCCGGTTGTGGTGGCGCCGTTCGGAATGACGCTCGGCGGCGGATGCGAAATTTCGCTCCATGCTGCGGCACGCCAGCCGCACGCCGAGCTTTACATGGGCCTGGTGGAAGTCGGCGTGGGGCTGCTGCCCGGCGGCGGCGGCTGCAAGGAGATGCTGCTGCGCGCGGTCGATTCGGCTGCGGCAGTGCGTCCCGGGGGGCGCGCCGAATCGGTGGAGCTGATGGAAGCGGTCAAGCGCGCGTTTGAGACCATCGCCATGGCAAAAGTTTCCACTTCGGTCGCGGAGGCGCGCGGCTATGGCTTCTTGAGCGAAGGCGATGCCGTCACCATGAACCGGGAGCGCGTGCTCACTGACGCTAAGGCTCGTGCGCTGGAACTGGCGCGTGCGGGCTACGAGCCGCCCATCGCGCGCGAGGTCGGCGCGCCCGGCGAATCGGTGCTCGCGACCTTGAAGCTGGGCGTGTACCTGATGCGGCAAGGAGAGTACATCAGCGATCATGACGTAAAGGTCGGCAACAAAGTGGCCGAGGTCCTGTGCGGCGGGGCCGTGACCCCGGGAACCATGGTCAGCGAGCAGTGCCTGCTTGACCTGGAGCGCGAAGCCTTCAAGTCACTTTGCGGCGAACGCAAGACGCAGGAGCGAATTCAGTTCACGCTCAAGACAGGCAAGCCGCTGAGGAATTGATCGCCGAGGATTGTCGGCTCCGCTCCGCCATTTGGAGCCGGAAGGACTGCTGGCTCATCCAACGGAACGGCTGCCATGGGGGTTGCGAGCGCGAAGTTGATGGCCAGTCAATCCTGATGCCGGGGTGAATATGCGCGAAGTAGTCATTGCATCTTGTGTTCGAACTGCAGTGGGCAAAGCATTCAAAGGGACATTGCGGGCAACGCGGCCTGACGATCTTGCCGCCATCGCCATTCGCGGCGCCCTGGACCGGGTGCCGCAGATCGATGTGCGCGAGATCGAAGACGTCATCCTGGGCTGCGCCATGCCCGAAGCCGAGCAGGGAATGAACGTGGCGCGGATTGCCTCACTGCGCGCCGGCCTGCCGGTGGAGTGCTCGGCCATGACCATCAACCGCTTCTGCTCGTCGGGGCTGCAGGCAATTGCGCTGGCGGCCGACCGCATTGCCTCGGGCGCGTCAGAGGTGATGATCGCCGGTGGAACCGAATCGATGTCGATGATTCCGATGGGCGGCAACAAGGTCAGCGCCAATCCCTGGCTGGTGGAAAACAATCCCGGCGCATATCTTTCGATGGGGTTGACTGCAGAGCGGCTGGCGAAGCGCTTCGGCATCACCCGCGAGCAGGCCGATGAGTTCAGCCTGCGCTCACACCAGAAGGCAACGGCGGCAATCAAGGCGGGCCGCTTTGACGATGAAGTCGTGCCGGTTGCGGTCGCGTTCACCACTCCGAACGGCAGCAAGCCAAAAAAGATGGAGCTGACTTTCAAGGTGGATGAAGGGCCGCGCGAGGATACCTCGATGGAGGCGCTGGGCGCGCTGAAGCCCGCCTTTCATGCTGCCGGCACGGTGACGGCGGGCAATTCTTCGCAAATGTCAGATGGCGCCGCGGCGGCGGTCGTGACCTCGGCGGAGAAGGCCAGGCAGCTTGGAATCAAGCCGCTGGCGCGGTTTTTGGGCTTTGCCACCGCCGGCTACAACCCTGAGGAAATGGGCCTGGGGCCGGTGTATGCCGTTCCTAAAGCCCTGAAAATTGCCGGCATCAGCCGGGACCAGGTTGACGTTTTTGAGCTCAACGAAGCCTTTGCGGCGCAAGCCTTATCGGTAATCAAGGAAGCCGAGTTGCCGCTGGACCGCATCAATCCTAATGGCGGGGCAATTGCGCTGGGCCATCCGCTGGGCTGCACCGGGGCCAAGCTGACGGCGACGATCATCCGCGAGTTGAAGCGCCGCGGCGGAAAATATGGCGTCGTCACCATGTGCGTGGGCGGCGGCATGGGCGCAGCCGGAGTTTTCGAGCTGTTGAATTGAGCGAGGCACGCGAACCGATCAGTCGCGATGGATTGCGAATCGGTTCGTCACCTTCATTAAAGGAAGGATTGCTGGAGGGGGATATGGCGACGGCAACAACCACGGTTTCGCGCAGCAAAGTTGCGGGCGGCAGCTTTTTGATTGAAGACCGCGCCCTGCATGAAGTGTTCACGCCGGAAGATTTCAGTGAGCAACACCAGTTGATTGCGCAGACGGCCGAAGAATTCGCGCAGAAAGAAATTGTTCCCAACATTGACCGCATCGAGCACAAGGAATTTGAGCTCACGCGCGAGTTGATTCGCAAGGCCAGCGAGCTCGGCCTCTCCTCAGCCGATATCCCCGAGCAATATGGCGGCATGGAGCTGGATAAAGTTTCATCGGCCATCATTGCCGAGCGGGTGGCGAAGTCGGGGTCGTTTTCGGTGAGCTGGGGCGCGCACGTCGGAATCGGCACGCTGCCCATCGTGTACTTCGGCACGGAAGCGCAGAAGCAGAAGTACCTGCCGCGCCTGGCGACCGGAGAGATCATCGGGGCCTATGCGCTCTCCGAATCGTCATCCGGCTCCGACGCGCTGAACTGCCGCACCCGCGCCGTGCTGGCCAGCGACGGCAAGCACTACCTCCTGACCGGCGAAAAAATGTGGATCACGAACGCCGGATTTGCCGACCTGTTCATCGTGTTCGCAAAGATTGATGGCGAAAAGTTCACGGCGTTCATCGTCGAGCGCAACTTCCCGGGCTTCGCCGTCGGCGCCGAAGAGCACAAGATGGGCATCCGCGGCTCATCCACCTGCCCGCTGATTTTGAATGACTGCCAGGTGCCGGTTGAAAATGTGCTGGGCGAAATCGGCAAGGGCCACGTGATTGCCTTCAACATTTTGAACGTGGGCCGCTTCAAGCTGGGCGCGGGCTGCGTAGGCGGAGCGCGCAATTCGCTGCAGGCCGCCATCGGTTATGCCAAGCAGCGCAAGGCGTTCACCAAGACCATCGCCGATTTCGGCATGATTCGCGAGAAGCTGGCCAACATTGCCATTGATGTTTTTACCGGTGAAGCGCTGGTGTACCGCACGGTAGGCATGATGGATGTGGCACTCGAGGAGATCGATAAATCAGCCACCGACGTTGCCGCACAAATTCGCAAGGGCATTGAGGAATACGCAGTTGAGTGTTCGATTGCCAAGGTGTGGGGATCGGAAATGCTCGACCGCGTAGTGGATGACGTAGTGCAGATTTATGGCGGTTACGGCTTCGTGGAAGAGTATCCCGCCGAGCGCGCCTACCGCGACTCGCGCGTGAACCGCATCTTCGAAGGCACCAACGAAATCAACCGGCTCATCACCACCGGCTTCCTGCTGAAGCGTGCGATGTCCGGCCAACTGCCGCTGCTGCCGGCGATCAAGAAGATCATGGATGAAGTGCTCTCCGGGCCGAGCTTTGCCGACGCGCCGGAAGGGGTGCTGGCCAACGAGCGCGCGCTGGTGGGCAACATCAAGAAAATCGCGCTGTTTGCCGCAGGCGCGGCCTCGCAAAAATACATGCAGGCGCTGGCCGATCAGCAGGAGATCATGGGCGCGCTGGCCGACATCATCATTGAAGCGTTCGTAAGCGAGTCGGCGGTGCTGCGCGCGCAAAAAATTGCAGAAGCCCGCGGCGAAGCTGCCGCGTCAATTGCGATTGCGATGGCGCAGGTTTACGTGGCTGATGCCATGACCAAAGTTGAAGCCGCGGCCAGGAAAGCCATTGCCGCCATTGCCGAAGGCGACATGCTGCGCACGCAAATGTCAATTCTGCGGCGGCTGGCCAAGCATGAGCCGGTGAACACCATCGCGCTGCGCCAGCAGATCGCGCAGAAGGTGCTGGAGGCGGGGCGCTACGCCATCTAGCGCGGCGTTCGGTTCATCCTTATTTGCGGGCAGGGCCCGCGGTCAGTCGGCGCCGTGCGCGCCCTTTGCCCTGATGGGGCGGGCGAATTCGCCGGCCCCGTGAGTCGCCAGAAATTCCAGGGTGGAATCAGGGAAGCGCCCGGCGCCGGCGGAAACACCGCCATCAACAGCGAGCGTCTGCCCGGTGACGAAGCTCGACGCGTCAGACGCCAGAAACAGCAACGCAGGCGCCAGTTCTTCTGGCCTGCCAATCCTTCCCATCGGCGCTGAGTTGCCGGCCCAATCAAGGAAGCCGGGAATACTGAGCACCGGGCCGGTCATCTCGCTGGGAAACCAGCCCGGCGCCAGCGCATTCACTCGAATACCGCGGTCGCCCCAACTGCATGCCAGGTTGCGCGTCAGGTTGATGACGGCAGCTTTTGTCGCCTGATACCCCGGCGGAAAGTTGGCCAGCCCGGCCAGGCCCGCTATCGATGAGATGTTGATGATGGAGCCGCCCTTGCCGTCGCGCAGCATGAATTCAGCCGCGGCCTGGCAGCAGTGCCACAGCCCCAGCAGGTTCACGCGCACGGTTTCGGCGAACAGTTGCTCGGGAATGCGCTCCGGAACCATGCCGGCTTCAGCAACGACGCCGGCGTTGTTGACCAGCACATCGATGCGGCCAAATGTGGAAACTGCGCGCGCCATCAGCAGCTTCACTTGCGCCGAATCGCCCACATCGCACTTGACTGCGATGGCTTCGTGGCCGGCGTCGTGAAGGCGGCGGCAAACGTCGTTGAGCTGATCTTCAGATCGCGCGGCCAGCACAAGCCTGGCGCCCTGTGCCGCCAGGGCTTCGGCAAACGTGACGCCCAGGCCATGCGAGGCGCCCGTGACTACAGCGGTCTTGCCCGCCAGCGAGAACAATTCATTCAGGTTCATGGGGAACTTTCATCGTGCGGCAGGATTTTATTCTTCCAGGTGCTTCCTGCCAGGCTGAGGGTGGCTGCCTGAGAGCGCAGTTTCAACCGAGGTGATGACGGCGCTCAGGCCGATGTAGATCAAATCAACTCCGGCCAGCGAGATAACGATCGAGCCTTGCAGCACGATGCCGGAGTTCAAAACGTGATCGAGAATCTCCACCAGCGAAAGATCATTCTGGTCGGCTGCGTCGAGAGCAACGATGGTTGGGTTTGAGCTCATTGCGCCAGCCCGCTGTTCGCCTCAGATCCCAGCGACGCTACGAACGAATACGGCGGCCAGGGGCCGGTACATTCGATGCGATGGCGATCCTGCCAGCGTTTGGCAAAGCGCGTGGCGACCGCCAGAAATGCCTCGCGTTGCGGGCGATGCACCAGGAATGACGCCTGCCACTCCAGGCCAGGCTGCGCCGCCTGTTTCGGAAGGCGCACGGCTTCGCGCGTGTGCGCGGCGAATTCATCGGCGAGCTCGGTGAAATCGGCGGGGTGCCGGTCGGAGCGGCCGCGGAGCAGGGCAGCTTTGCGTTGCAAATAGTCGCGTCCGCTGGCGGGATTGTTTGCGTCAGGCGCTGCCGCCTGCGGCGGCGCAACTGCATACACTTTGACGCCCCACTCTTCGCAGCCGCTGATGCGGTCGAGCGCAGCGCGCAGCACGGCTTTCTGGCTGCGGATATGGTGTTCGAGCGAGTCGGCTGAGAAGAAGATAGTGGCAAAGCGCGCCGGCAGAATATCGAGATTCGCGGCAATTGCCGCCACCGCCTGTTGATGGCGCACGCCCGCGCTCGCCAGCCAATCGAGATTCTGCATGTGCTCGTTGAGCTCTTCGCCGAAAGTGCGAGCCGAAACCCGGCTGATCCAACACACCAGGCCGGAACAATCGAGCGCCTCGATGCGGCTGGCTCCATCGACTCCGGCCGCCTGCACGTCAGCAGCGCGCTCGCGGCTGATGGCGTAAAGGTAGATCACGGTTTCCGCGCGGCTGGCCGCGGGAGGCTTGCGGGTGGATGATGCACTCCGGGTTTTCACGCCAGGCGCCATATCTTCCTGCTGAAACGCTTCAAGCCTTCAACGCCGCTGATTCCGTGTTCCTGGTCCGCCAGGCAGTAGATCTTGAGATCCGGCGGCAGGTTCTTTCTTAAACCGGCCAGGCTGCTCGCCTGCCATGCCGCCCGCGTGCGGCAGCGAGGGCAGCGCAAGTTCCTGCCGAACAACACGCGGTTTACTACGATGCCAGTGAGCGGCACCCGCAACGAGTGCAACTGCGCCACCAGGCGCGCGGTTTCGCGATCGGGCAGCGGCTCGGCCAGCATGACCACCCAGGCCGCGGTTGCATCCGCCGCGCGCAAACGGCCTTGCAGCCAACGCACATCGCTTGCGAGCTGGGCGAGTTCGGCGCCGATATTGCGCGCGAACGGTAGTGTACGGTGCAGGGCCAGCGTTTTCAACAAAAGCCGCGACCAGTGCAGGATTCGCTCAGGGGTCCGCAGCAATTCCAGCGCGTGCCCGGTGGGCGCCATGTCAAGCACCAGGCGGGTATCGCCCTTGCCGCGCAGCAGCTTGCTGATCTTCAGCACGGCGAAAAGTTCATCAATGCCGGGCGGGACAACATCGAGCAACGCGGAAAACAACTGGCGTTCGAACGATAAGTCCACGCGAATGCCGGCAGAAGGCGATGCCGTCAGCGCGCCCTCGATGCGCCGGTTCATGGCTTCGGCCCAGCAATGGAACTCGCCGGCAGCATCAATTTCGGCGCTCAGGAGGCCTTCGTCGCCTGCGACCGAAGAGAGCTGGGCGCCGACCGGCTGTTCGAACACATCGTCAAGGGAAGGCGCCGGGTCTGTGCTGCACACGGCGACCTGCGCCGGCTTGTTTCGTTCGCGCAGCCGCACTGCCATGGCGGCGGAAATCGTCGTCTTCCCCACGCCGCCTTTGCCGAGCGTGATTGAGAGTTGCTGCTCAACCGCCGGCCAGCGCGAAGCTTTTAGCCGCGGCGGTTTTCGCATCGCAGGCAGCGCGGTTTTGGTCGCGAGGCGCCCGCGCCCAAAGACACGCCGCCCATAGCTCAAGAGCTGATTGACTCCCACGACCGGCGCGCCCAGATCAGGCGCCACCAGCATCGGCAGCCGGGGGAAATGCTGCCGCAAGTACTGCCGCGCGCGGCGAGCTTCAGCGTAGCGGGCGGAGCAAACTTCGCAGCTTGAACTCGCCGTGACCGCGCGATTCAAGACCATGCGCGTGAAGCGCAGCGGCGGCTGCATGTCGCGCATCTGCGCCGCCACCCGCGCCGATTCCTGCAGCGCGAACGGCTCGGCAGTCGTGACCAGCACTACGCCGGCATTCTTGCGAAGATCTGCCAGCAG
>JAJPJZ010000079.1 GCA_021323935.1 Terriglobia bacterium
AAGTGTTGAACTGGCAGCCCACCAGCAGCTCGTTGGCCGGCGACGCCACGTTCTGCCCGGCGGCATCGAGCACGCCGCCGGCGTTGCCCACAATGCGCGAAGTCCAGTTGCCCGATTCGGTAGCCGCGACCGTGCCGTTCACCGTGACGGTGTTGGTGATGTCGGCGTTCACGCCGATCACGTTGCCGGAAGGCGCGCTGCCATACGACGAGGGCGAGGCCAGCGCAACCGAGTTGAGCTGCGTCAGGTTCATGGTCCAGGGACCGGAGGCCTGGGTGACGGCGCCGATGGTGTTGGCGCCGGCGGGCAGCGCGGTCTTCAGATCCACTAACAGGTTGGCGGCGGAATCGAGCTGGCAGGGGCTCATGTTGCCGCTGGTGATGGTAGTGGGCGAAGTGTTGAACTGGCAGCCCACCAGGATCTCGTTGGCCGGCGACGCGGCGTTCTGCCCGGCGGCATCGAGCACCCCGCCGGCGTTGCCCACAATGCGCGAAGTCCAGTTGCCCGATTCGGTAGCCGCGACCGTGCCGGTGACGGTGATGGAGGCGTTGTCGATAGTTTCGTGGATGGAGCGCGCGGACGCATCGCCCATGGGCATGGAGTGGCCGGCGCCGTCGTTGGGCTGCACCAGCCAGGGCGTGGTGTTCTGGGTGTTGCCCGGCTGCACGGTCCAGGCGCCAACCTGCGATGCGTTCACCGGGCAGGTGGCGGCGTTGGCGCAGCTCACCGGCTGCGTGGCCTGCCAGAAGGTGCCGTTCACGGCGACGCTGCCGTTGACGTTGACGTTGGCGCGCCCGGAGGAATCGGTAGAGAGCGCGCGCAGGTTGCTGCCATCCGAGCCGGCCACCTGCAGCGCCCACAGCGGAGCGCCGGAGCCGGGCACGCCGGCATAGAGCGGCAGGCTCTCAGGCTGCGCGGTGGAGGCAATCACGGCCGCGGCCGAGCCGGACGTATAGCTGCTGACGCGCACTCGCACGTTGCGCGCGCCGCCGGGCACGACCAGGTGGTAAGAGTTCGCCGTGCTCGAGACCGCGAGCGACGACACCCAGAGGTTTGAGCCATCCTGGCGCAGGAAGCCGGTGACCCAGGTGACGCCGCCATCGAAGCTGAGCTCCGGGGTGAGGGTGGCGACCAGGTTGTTGCCGGCGGGCAGCACGAACGATGCCGACGCTTCGCCGGCCAGCGCCACGCTGGCGGCATTGTTGAGCGCGCCCAGGGTGGCGGAAGAAGTCTGGTCAGCGGGGCTGCCGCAGCCGGAATCGCACACCATGAACAGGTCGCCGGAGCTGTTGACCTTGGCCTTGTTGGTGGTGGTGTTGGGATCGTTAATGGTGACGCTGGAGGCGGCGCCGCCGCCGCCGGAGCAGTTGGAGCCATCGGAGTTGCGGCAGATGATATCGAGGCCGTTGTGGTTGGCATCGATCGATTCCACGGTAGGGCTGGCGGCGGGCGTGGTGCCCTTGGTGGCGCCGCGCGGGGTGACGGTTTGGGCGTGGCCGCGGGCCGCGGCAAACACCAGGGCGACGAGCAGCAGCACGATGATGGCGGCGACCCAGTGCCAATCGAGGCCGTGGTAGTGGTGCACGTGGGTGGTGCCGGGCTGCCGGCGCAGGCGCTGGCGCTCGCGGTTCTGCTGCTCGGCGATGACGCGCGCCAGGGCGTGCGCCTTGTTCAGCTCGGGGGAAAGATAGGGGTGCTGATGGGGCAGGCGCAGGTGGCTGCGGTGCCAGGCCAGCTCGGCTTCCTCGTACTCGAGGGGGAAGCGGGCTTCGATTTTCATGCTGGCCAGCAGGCGCGCCAGCAAGGGATCGGGTTGTTCGATGCGCAGCGTTGCCATGGTTTCACTTCTGCTCGATCATGGCGGTAAAGCTGCCGGCGTCGAGCTCGACGTAGCCGACGGTGGCGCCCGCGGGCCAGAGGCCACCGGCGTTTTTGAAGATGTGCTCCTGGCCCGCGGCCTTGTCGATGGCTGCAGACGTTTGCAGCGGCTCAAAGACGCGGTAGCTGTAGCTGGCCTGCTGCATCTGCTCGCGGAACCACAGCTCGGCGCAGACCACGGTGGTGATCACGGCGTAGAGCTTGGTGTTATCGACCACCAGCGGGAAACATTTATCGCCGAGCGCCATCTACTGGACCACCCTCACATTCACCTGCGTGGCCGCAGGGGTGATGCTGCCCGCGGTCGGGTTCTTCAAATACACGGTCACGGTGTTCGAAGCCGTGACGTCGCATTCGTACTGAATGCCGGTCTGCCACGTGGCCGGCAGGGCGCCGTTGACGTTGGCAATGCAGGACTGGCCGACGCTTGCGCCCGTGACCGTGATGGTGCTCTGCGCCTGCGCGGCCAGGCTGGGAACGGCAGTTCCAGCAGTCGTCACACTCCCGGTGCCGATTGTCAGCGTGTTCCCGTGAGAGCCGTCCGAAACGACCTGCGAGTTGTACACGAGGCGGTCGCTGGTGTCCTTGCCGAGATCAATGTTTCCGCTGTTCGCGTGATTGCGCCAGCCAATCGTGTCAGGGTCGGAAAGGCGGAGGCTTTCACTCCCCGTCGCTGGATTGGAGGTGCTCGAATCTACGCTGAACACTCCGGTAACGCGATTGCCGCCCATCGCCAAAGGCTGCGAGCACGCGAAGCTGCCGGTGTTCACCGTACATATCGACACCCCGCCGACCTCTAATGCCATCCCGTTTGTGCCATTGATGACGTTGGTTGCGGCATTCGCGCCGTTCAGGCCAAGGCCGTTAACGTTCGCATTGCCAAACTGATCGACATAGAAAATCTGCGCGCCTAGCGTTGGGCCGCGCCCGTGAATGAATGTGACATTTCTATTCGAGTCTGAAATGTTCGTCGTGTTCCCGGCAATTTCGCAGTCGCGACACGTGGCGCGGTTCCCGGAAACGCTCGCTATGCCGACCGAGCTTGCCTCGGCGGTGAGATCGTCGATCGTCAGGTCGCTGACCGAGTTGGCTCCCAGCAACATGCAAGTTCCCGCGGCGGAGCCGCACTGGAGAGTCACGACGTTGTTCTCGTTGATGAAGGTGTTGCCGTTGCCGCTGCCGTTATTTGTCTTGAAGCCCGCGCTGTTGCCAGTGCAGATGTTGTTAACGAACGTATTTGAGTTGACCGTCTTGTCGGTGGAGGTCACCGAATCAAGCAGGCAGCCGACGGACGCCGATGCGCCCGGGGAGAACTGCGAGTTTTCGATGGTGTTCGACATTGTGCTGCACGTCCCGGGCACCGGGTTCAGCACTAGGCCGTTGAGGAAATTGCCATCCACGAAAAGGCCATCAATCACAGCGCCCTGCGCACACGCCAACCGCAGAGCGTTTGCCGTGGTGTCACCCGGGCTTGTGTTATGGATTCGCAAGTGTGCGATGTGGACGTTGTAGAAGTTGTTCGCCACAGCGGGGGAAAAGAAGTCTCCTGACGCGAGCGACGTATTAATCAATGGGCCGCCCTCTCCCTGTGCGCCGTTGCCTCCGAGCCCTTCGAGCCACAGCGATGCGCACACCGTAAGGCCAGAATTCGCCGTGTAGGTGATAGGCGGGACGAACACCGGCGGCGGTGGCGACTGCGCGCACGCGGCCGTGATGGCGGCCTGCAGCGTCGGATACTGCGTGGCCGTGATTACTCCTTCGGGGGACTCCAGATCGGCGACCAGGGCGCCGGTGGAGGCGTTGCGCAGGATGAGGTGCGAGACGCCGGCGGACTGGGCTTCGTTCTGCAGCGAGAGCGTGACCGAAGTTGGGTCAAAGCTCTGCACGGTGTAGGCGCTGAGCGAATTTGACTGGTCGTTGACGCTCGAGCCGGTGGTGCCGATGGCGACGGCGCAGTTGCAGGCGCCGGTGGGCGCGGCGGGCGAGGTGGTGCGCAGCACGTCATGCGAGGCGGCCATGGGATCGTTCCAGCCGATGGTGAAGTA
>JAJPJZ010000329.1 GCA_021323935.1 Terriglobia bacterium
AGTAGGTGTTGCTGACCCACTGGCGCACTTCCTGGCGGCGGCGATTGGGGTCCTGCAACAGCTCAGGCGCGAGCTTTTTGTGGTAGGCGGCAATTTCAGTGTAGGAAGGCACGATGAGCACGTAAGGCTCGTCGTTGATGCGGGCAAACTCGAGCGATTGGAAATCGAGCACCATCGAAAGCAGCACGATGCCGTTGAAGGCGATGCCGCGGCTGGCCATGTAGCCGGCCATGCCGCCGGAGCGGGTGGTGCCGTAGCTCTCGCCGAACAGGTACAGCGGCGACGACCAGCGATCGTAGCGCGAGATGTACATGCGGATGAACTCGGCGAAAGCTTCAACGTCGCCGGTGGGGTTTTCGTACTTGCGGGCGGCGGCGTTATCGGCCGGGCGGCTATAGCCGGTGCCGACGGCGTCGATGAGCACGAGGTCGGTGCGATCGAGCGGGGTATAGGGATTATCGGCGAAGCGATAAGGCGATTGCGGCATGAAGCCGCCGGGCTGCATGACGATCTTCTTAGGGCCGAGCGCGCCCATGTGCAGCCAGATGGAAGCTGAGCCAGGGCCGCCGTTGTAGGCGAAGGTGACGGGGCGAGTGCCCGGGTCGGCGCCGTCGAGGGTGTAGGCGACGAAGAATACTTCAGCCTCGATGCGACCTTCGGCGTCCTTGATGGGCAGGCGGCCGGCGGTTGCCGTGTAGTTCAGTTGCCGGCCCTCAACCCGGATGGAGTGGCGGGTCTGCACCGGCGGGACTTCGGTCATATCGAAGTGGAAGCTGGCGCCGCCGCCCTGGCCGCCGCCGCCGGCTTGCGGGGCGGGGGTTTCGCGCTCGCGCTCGCGTTCGCGTTCGGGCTGCGGTTGGGCCGGGCGCTGCTGCGCCTGCGAAGTCGGAGGCGAAGTCATTTGCGTCTGCTCGCGGCGCTGCGGCGAGGTGGTGGTTTGCTCAGGGTTCGACGACTGCGCCTGCTGCGATTCAGGCGTGGCAGGCTGGGCCTGCGTGGTGGAAGGCTGGGTGCGCGTGCGGGCCTGGCCGAAGCCGGGCTGCGTGCAGGTGAGGGCGAGGAACAGAGCGGCGAGCGTAGTGACGGGAAGCAACCGTTTCATTGCTACTCCTGAATGAATTTGGCGTCGTACAAAGGCTGCCATTTTACTCCCTCGATAAAAACCACGGTGCAGCGGCAGGACCAGGCGGCGTCCCAGGGCGGCTGCCAAGGCACGTTGGCCAATGAGGGCCGGCGCGGGTGAAGACCATGCCGGCGCAGACATGAGCGGCGTTGGCCGGGCGCATGGCCGAGCCGTGGCTCACGGTGGAGTGCGTGAGGCAAGCGGCTGCGGCCGCGGCAGACTGCATCCAAGTGCACTGGCGCGAGCAGCGCCTGCCTGGCATGAGAGTTCAAAGCGTCTTCCTGTTCCTGCGGCCTGCGCTGGCGCTGATGCTGGCCGTGGCAGTTTGCGCGGCGCCGGCGCGCGGCTATTCCGTGCTGACGCACGAAGAAATTGTGGACATCGTGTGGCTCGATCACCTGCGGCCCATGATCCTGCACCGCTTCCCCGGGCTGACGGAAGACCAGCTTCGCCAGGCGCACGCGCACGCCTACGGCGGCGCCGTGATCCAGGACCTGGGCTACTATCCGTTCGGCAGCAGGGATTTCAGCGACCTGGTGCACTACGTGCGCAGCGGCGATTTTGTTGCCGAGATGCTGCGGCAGAGCGCCGACGCGAACGAATATGCCTTTGCGCTGGGCGCGCTGGCGCATTACTGCGCCGATATCGAAGGGCATCCTTCGGTGAACATTGCCGCCGGAATCGAATATCCCAAGCTGCGGGAGCGGTTCGGGCCGGTGGTGACGTATGCGGACAAACCCAGCGCGCACCTGCAGACGGAGTTCGGCTTTGACGTGACGCAGATCGCCAAACAGCGCTACACCAGCCAGCAGTACCATGACTTCATCGGGTTTGCAGTTGCCGAATCGCTGCTGGAGCGGTCATTCTCAGCAGTGTATGGGCTGCCGCTGCGCGATGTGCTGACGAGGGAAGACCTGGCGATCGGGACGTATCGCTGGGCGGTGAGCCGGGCGATTCCGAACATGACGACGGCGGCCTTGGCCACGCATCGCGAGCAGCTTGCGAAAGAACAGCCGAACTTCAACAAGCAGAAATTTCTTTACCAGATTTCGCGCGCCGAATACGAGCGCGATTGGGGCAGCCACTATCGCCAGCCCGGCCTGGGCACGCGCATGCTGGCAGCGATCCTGAAGGTGGTGCCGCGGGTGGGGCCGTTTAAGGGCGCGGCGTTCCGGCATCCTACGCCGCAGACCGAAGACCTCTACTTCAAGAGCGTGAATGCGACGGTGGAGCGTTACAAGCAGTTGCTGGCGCAGGTAGAGCAGAAGACGTTCAAGCTGAAAAATTACGATCTCGATACCGGCAAAGCCAGCGCTCGCGGCGAATACGCGCTGACCGACCGCGCCTACCAACGGCTGGCGCGCGTGCTGGCGCAAGGTCAGTGGGCGCTCAGCCCGGAGCTGAAACAGAACCTCAGCGGATTTGTGGGCGCGCAGGCGGAGACAAGCGCAAGAGCAGCGGGCGGCGCCGCGCAACCACGCTAGGCTTGATGTAGCGATCGCCGGCGGGGAAGCTGCTGGCGGAGAAGCTCGACGCGAGCCTTATTCGTAGCGCAACGCAACCATGGGATCGACGGCCGCGGCGCGCAGCGCAGGAATGCCGCACGCCACCAGCGCGACCAGGAGCAGCAGCAGCGCAGTCAGCGCGAAGGTGGGCAGGTCGAACAGGCCGACACCGAACAGAAGCGAGTGCATGGCGCCGGCCAGCAGAACTGAAAGCAGCAATCCTGCGGCGATTCCGGCGCCGACCATGGCGATGCCGGCTGCTAATACCAGGCGCAGGATGTTGCGCGGCTGCGCGCCCAGCGCCATGCGAATGCCGACTTCCTGCCTGCGCTGGCTGACGGAGTAAGACATGACGCCGTAAGTGCCGATGGCCGCCAGCACCAGCGCCAGGCCGCCAAAGGCGCCGAGCAGCTCAGCGCCCACGCGCGGCGCGGCCAGCGATTGCTCCATGACCTCGGTGATGGGCAGAATCCGGCGCAATTGCAGCGCGGGATCGAGTGACTGCACCGCGCTGCGGACATTATTGATGGCGGCCGCGGGATCGCCTTTCGTGCGGATGTAAAGATTGATGCCGGGCGCGTAGTGCTGCGCGATCGGCACATAAATGATGGGCTGAGGCGGTTCGCCCAGGCTGGCGTATTTCACCGTGCTGACCATGCCGACGATGGTGACGCCCCAATCCTCGCCCAGGAAGCGAAGATGGCGGCCGATGCAATCCTGGTTCGGCCACACGCGGTCAGCGAAGGCGCGGTTGACGATGGCGACGTTGGGGGCGCTGTCGCTATCGTGCAAGTTGAAGTCGCGGCCGCGCAGCAGCGAAATTCCGGCGGCGGAAAAGAAGCCGGGCTCAACTCCGACCATGGGCGTCAAAACGCCCTCGCGCGGATTGGTGGGATCGGCGCCCTCGGGGAAGGTGGTGCGCTGCAGGCCGTTGAAGAACGGCGCGGTATCGGTGATGGCGGCATCGGCAACCATGGGCAGGGCGCGAAGGCGGGCGACAACATCCTGAAAGAATTGGCGGGCGCGGGCCTCAGTGTAGTTGGCGGCGTTCAGGTTGATGAACATGGTGAGCGCGTGCCGCGTCTCAAAGCCGGGATCAATTTGCTGCGCGTTCACCAGGCTGTGAATGAAAAGGCCGGCGCCGACCAGCGCCACCAGCGAAAGCGCCACCTGCACCATGACGAGCACTCCGCGCAGGCCATACCAGCGAGTGCTGCCGCTTGCCGATGTGGCCGAGCGATCGCGCAGGGAATTCAGGCTTGCGCCGCGCGCGCTGTGCAGCGCCGGGACCAGGCCGAACAGCAGCGTGGCCAGCAGCGAAACGCCGAGCGTAAAGAGCAGCACGCGCCCGTCGAGTGAGAAATCGAGCTGGTCGAGGCCCCGGGGCAGGAGCCCGCGAATTAATCCGCGGCTCCAGAAGGCGACCAGGATGGCCACCGCGCCTGCGAACAAGCCGAGCAGCAGGCTTTCCGTGAGCAACTGCCGCACCAGGCGCGAGCGGCTGGCGCCCAGCGCAAAGCGCACGGCAATTTCGCGGCGGCGCAGGGCAGAACGCGAAAGCAGCAGGTTGGCGACGTTGGCGCAGGCAATCAGCAGCACCAGCGCCACAATGGCGGTCATGACGGCGGCCGACTGCACCGCGATGCCGTGCTGTTCCGGCGGCAGGACGGTCTGGTTGATGGGGATGACCTGCACGCCGCGGCCGGTGTTGGCGCCGGGAAATTGGCGCGCCAGGTTGGCAGTGAGCGCTCGCATCGATTCGCGCGCGGTGGCCAGTGACACGCCGGGCTTAAGGCGGGCGACGGCCAAACTGGTGCGCGCGCCGCGATCGTGCAGCCAGATCCGGGCGCCGGGGTCGAGCAACTGATCGCCCATCGAGATCGGCGCCCATAGATCGGGGCTCCTGAGCGCCCCCGCATCGTGAAAATCGCCGGGCGCAACTCCGATCACGGTGAGCGCCTGCTGGTTGATGCGCAGCGTCTGGCCGATGATGCGGCGGTCGCCGCCGAACTGCCTGTTCCACAGCGCGTAGCTCAGCACCACCACCGGACCGGAGCCGGGGCGGCTGTCTTCTTCCGGGCGGAACGTGCGGCCTACGGCCGGCTCTATACCGAGGATCTTAAAAAAATCCCAGTTGACCAGTGTTCCGACTAGCTGAGTATCTTTGCCCGGAGTACCGACCGAGAACACGGAATTTAGAAGTAGAGAAAGTCCGCTGAAGACATCATTATTCTCGCGATAGTCAAGGGCATTAGGAGCAGACAAGCCGAGGTACTGGTATTCCGGCCCGCGTGGGTTGTTCTGGGTGGAATAGATCATGACCACGCGGGCGGGATCTTTGACCGGAACCGAGTGCAGGAACGCAGCCTTGGCCAGCACGAAAATGGTGGTGTTGGCGCCGATGCCGAGCGCCAGTGACAGCACCGCCGCCAGGGTGAAGCCGGGCTTGTGGAACATCATTCGCAGGGCGTAGCGAACGTCCTTCAAGAACGATTCCATTCAGCTCCTTCAACCATGGAACCACGAAAGCACCCGCTCAGGGCGCCGCTCAGGCTGGATTGCGGTGCGAATAAGCCGGTAAAGAATAGCTTGCAACGCCCAAGTTACAAAAAACAATCTTGGGTGACAAAGTCTTAAGAACTTTGCCGTGGCTTAAGTGTTTCAATGTACTTCGGCATGAGTGAAGCCGCCACTTCTGACATGCTCTTTACCGTACTGCTGGCCGTAATTGTTGTATTTCTGGCCGGATGGCTGGGAATGCTGGCCGCTGCGGTGGTGCGCTGCCTGCGCGACGCAGCCGAGCCCGCCGTCCCGAACCGGCCGCTGCCCACCAGACAGTAACCTTCGGTAGCGAGTTTCTCGCGAATCCACAGTAACTTTGCCCCTCAGGGCGGGTTTTTATTTCCCGCAGCTCCGGTATTATTTAGGAACACCTTTCGATTCATTATGCCTATCAACAAACGATTCTGCTTTGCCGGCCTCACGCTTGCAGTGGCGCTGGGCGCGCTTACCGTAGTTCCGTTCGGCCGCGGCGCCGCCGCCGTTCAGGACCGCATTCCTGACGGCATTGATAACACGCACCGCGTCGCCCTGCACGGCCAGGTACACCGGCTGGCGCGGCCTGAATTTGACCAGGGCAGCCTGCCGGGCTCAACCCTGCTGGAGCACATGACGCTGGTGTTTGCCCGCAGCGCGGCACAGCAGCAGGCGCTTGACGCGCTGCTCCAGGCACAGCAGGACCGCACTTCGCCGCAATACCATCAGTGGCTTTCTCCGGAACAGTTCGGCGAGCGCTTCGGCATGAGCGATTCAGATCTGGCCAAGGTGAAAACCTGGCTGCAGCAGCAGGGCTTTACCGTCACGGAAGTGGCGCGGAGCCGGGACTCAGTAACCTTCCGCGGCACGGTGGCGCAGGTGAATGCGGCGTTTGCCACCAGCATCGATCGCTACAAGGTGAACGGCGAAACCCACTTTGCCAACGCCTCAGAGCCGTTGCTGCCTTCGGCGCTGGCGCAGGTGACGCTGACGTTGCGCGGACTGCATGACTTCCGCCCCAGGCCGCAGGTCGTCCGGCCAAAGTACACGTCGTACATCAGCGGCAATCATTTCATTACGCCCGACGATTTTGCCACCATCTACGATTTGAAGCCGCTCTACAACATGACGCCGAGTGCAATTGACGGCACCGGCCAGACGATTGCGGTGATGGGGCAGACCGACATCCTGCTGAACGATCTATCGACGTTTCGGCAGAACTCTGGCCTTCCGCCCAATGCACCGCAGGCGTGCAGCGGCTGCAACAGCTCAACCTTTGCGATTCCAGGGCCTGACCCCGGCGTGCAGCAGGGTGACCTGACGGAAGCCGATCTTGACCTGGAATGGGCGGGAGCGGTAGCGCCCAAGGCGAACATCATCTACGTCAATGCAGGCACGCAGGGCGGCGCGTTTGACGCATTGCAATATGCCGTCAACAATAACGTTGCGCCCGTAATCAGCGTCAGCTACGGAACGTGTGAAACGCAGGACATTGGGCCGGCGACTACGGGTGGCACAGTCGCCTGGCTCGATAATTTGGCGCAAAAGGCTAACGCGCAGGGCATCACGATCGTGGGTCCGGCGGGTGACAGCGGCGCCGCCGATTGCGATGCGGGCGTGGCCAATCCGAGCGGCTCCCCGAACCAAAA
>JAJPJZ010000334.1 GCA_021323935.1 Terriglobia bacterium
CAGCCGCCGCAAGTGCCGCAAATGCCGCAGGCGCCACAGATGCCGAGCGGCCCGGCACAAGCCGCAGCAGCCCCGCCGCAAGTCCCCGGCTATCCTGGATTCACGCCTCCGGTAGCGCCGGCATGGCCGCCGCAAGCCATACCGCAAATGCCGGCTCCGTCCGCTGCCGCGCCGGCGCCCGCGCAGCAGAAACCCAAACCTTCTTACCTGCCGCTGATCATAATTTTGAATGCGTTGTTTGTGCTGGCGGTGGTTGTTGTGCTGATCTTCGTGTTGACCAAGCACTAGCTCTCGACCCAGCAGCATGCGGGACCCACAGCGGGAGCCGCCCGGGTTATTCCAGGATGACGGTCAACTCCATTTCGGGCGAAGGCACATCACCCGGCACATAGACGCCTACGCGCCGCGTCATCACGATGTGGTCCCAGCACGGGCCGCTCCGCTCGACTGAAAAATATTGCCAGTCAAGCCGCGCGGACACCGCCGAGGGCGGCACCGGCACATGGGTGAGCTTTAAGCCGGGCAGCGCGCGCCGCACCAGTTCGCCGATGAACTTCGCCGAGCACACTTTCACCACCTGCGGCGTACGCAGAATCAGGTCAGCTTCAGAAATCGAGCTGCGCACCGCCAGCAGCCAGCGCGCGCGATCTAAACAGCGCTGATCGCTGATGTCGCCTTCCCACGTGTAGGCAGCCGAGGGAGCCAGCGGGATCGTGATGCTCCGGTCAGGCACGATGATGTCGAGGTGCCGCCGGATGTGCGCCTCGAGCGCGCTGAAGCATTGGTCGAGGTGATCGTGGTCATAAGCGGGCAGCGATTGCGGCTGCGCCTCGAAGCCGAACGTACACAGCGCGCCTCCCAGCATCGAGAGCTCGCGGAAAAGCTCTTCAGGATGGCCGCGCTTGGAGTAGTACAGGTGCCTCAACGCCGTCAGGCTCGAATTGATGGTGTGCAGGAACCAGAACGTCGCCACGTCTGACGATGACATTCCCGCCTGGAACTTGCCGGCCTGGGTGCGCTTGCCCCTGAGCGCCGCGTTCTTTTCTTCCAGCCGCTCAATCAGTGCCTGCACCATGCGCAACAGGCGCTCGCTGGCCGTCAAGCGCAGGCATGGCGGAATAAAAAACGCGTCGAAGGCAAAGTGGCCGGCACCATCGCGCACCACGCGCGCAATTGGCAGGCAGACCGAATCGTCGCGCGACTCCACATCAAACATCAGCTTCAGGTTCTTGCGGCCCAGTTGCACCTGCTTGTCGTCCTGGCCGGTGTTCTCATCCGCCACCGTCCCAAGCGTCCCGATGAACCGGGTTCCGGTGCCGTTCTCGGCATCGAGCGAGCAATTCGGCCCGCTCTCCTGCTGGCGCGGAACTCCCAGGAAAACCGTCAGGGTATCGGCCGTCGGCGGAAAGGATTCGGCGATATCGCGCGCCGGCGGCAGCGCGTCAGGCTGCGGCACGTCGAACGGAAGGCCGTCGGGAAAGACGCCGCGCGCGTGCAGCAGCGCCAGCGAGCCGTTGCGCAGCGCGTCAGCGTCAAACTGGCAGTTGATCAGGCCGTAGGGCTTGAACCACAGGCTTGAGGTGGCAAACTGAATCAGGTCTTCGAAATAGCGGGCCTGCGCCTGGAAATGGTGCGGCGCAAGATACATCCCTTCAGACCACACCACCCTTGAAAGCAGCTTCATTTCGGGTCACCCGGCGCATGCGGCCGGCAAGATCGCTGCCGACGCGCTACCAGCGCCATCATAAACGGGCGCAATTGGTTTTCGGCAGGAGGAGCGGTCGAATCGTAGGATGCATTCAGCTTTACTGTCAAGAGGAATGGATGGTAAGCTCTGGCAACTCCCTTTGAGATTACGCGCCCGCAGCGCGGTTCGCCCGGTCCCTTTCCGATATGGTTCCACTCCATTTAGGCAGCGCCGCTGAATTCTCCACCGCCCGCGCGTTCCTGCAGCAGGCCGGCTACAACGAAACCAATATTCGAGCCCGCGTGCGCTGCGACAGCCTGCTTCAACTCGCCGAGATACCGGTGATTCCGGGTCCCGCCGACACGCTGCAGCTGCTGGTGAAGCTGTTCCTCCAGGGCACCGCCTGCGCGCTGGCTGAAACCGAAGGCCGCATCCCCGAGGATGTGCTCACTACGTTCCTGTCGCTCGGTTTACTCTCGCTGACCGATTCCGGCAGCATCTACGGCACCGTGCTGCTTACGCCGACTGAGAATTTTTTTTGCGCCTCGGACCGCTTCACCACGCCTGAGGGCGAGCAGCGCCTGATTGATGAAGCCGTGTATCCCTCCAGTTCACCGCCAACCCAGCGCTTCCTGCACTTCGTTCCCCGCGACCCCGCGCGCAGCGTGCTTGAAATCGGCTCGGGAAGCGGGGTTTGCTCGCTGGTCGCCGCGCGCGATTACGGCGAGCAGGTTTGGGCCTCTGACATCACGCAGCGTTCGGCCGAGTTCGCCGAGTTCAATCGGCAGCTCAATGGCATCCAGAACATGACCTCGCTGCAGGGCGATATGTATGCCGCCGTTGAAGGCATGACGTTTGACCGCATCATCGCTCACCCACCGTATGTCCCGGTGCGCAAGAAGAAATGGGTCTTCTACGATGGCGGCGAGGATGGCGAGGCCATCAGCCGCCGCGTCATTGAAGGCCTGCCGCGGTTCCTCGAGCCCGGTGGGCGCTGCTACTGCAAGACGCTGGGTAGCGACCGCGAAATCCCATTCGAGCAGCGCGTGCGGCAGTGGCTGGGCGAAGCCCAGCAGGAATTTGACGTGCTGGTGGTGCAGTGGGATGAAAAATCGCCCACGCACTTTTTCGGCGAGCTCTCGCTCGATAGCGAAGACTCGAAAGAGGATTTCGCCAACTGGATGCAGTTCACCAAGAGCAACAACATTCGCGCCTTCTGCAACGTGCTGATTGCAGTTCAGCGGCGCGCGTCGGAGCGCCCGGTGTTCACGGTGCGCCGTTACTTCAGCGCGAAGTCAGATCGCGCTTCAGTGCAATGGCTGTTGAACTGGCAAACCGCAGCCATGCAGCAGGACCCGGCGGCGGCAATCCTGAACTGCCGGCCGCGTGCCGGCCGTGGTGTGCAGCTTTCGTTCAAGCACCAGCACCGCGATGGCCAGTGGACTCCGGTGGAGTTCCGCATCGAAACCGAGTACCCGTTCGCCAATGACGGCTTGCTGGAGCACTGGATGCCCACGCTGTTCAATTACTGCAATGGCAGCCAGACCACGGAAGAAATCTTCGCCCGCCTGAAAGCCGAAAAACTGATTCACGAGGCCACCGCGCCCAAGGCCTTTGCTGAAATGGTGAGTGCGTTCGTCGCGCGCGGCTTCCTGGAAGTGGACTCCTTCAGCTTGCCTGCGGCAAAAGAATGATCAACTCCATTTGCGGGTTGGCGAATTCGCTGGGCATATAGACCGCCAGGTTGCGCGCGCGGCACACCGCTTCCCAGGCTCCGCCGGCCTGGTTCAGGCTGAAATACTGGTAGTTGAGCTTTACCGGGATCGCTGTCGGCGGCGCCGGCAAATGCGTAATTTGCATCCCCGGCAGCGCCTGCTTTACCAGCGTATCGATATGCGTGGCCGAGCACACTTTTGCCAGCCGCGGCACGCCCTTGATCAAATCACCTTCGTTCACGTCGGCCGCGACCGCCAGGTACATCTTCGTGCCGTGCAGGTACTTATCGTCGTCGAGCGCGGTAGCATACACTGAGCGCTCCACCAGCTTCAGCGGCAGCGACTTGAAGTGCGTGGGCACTACGGTTTCAAGCAGCAGCCGCAGCTTCTGGTCAAGCTGCGCGAGCACAGGGCCGAGATTTTCATGGTCGTACGCGGGCAGGTCGCGGGGGTGCACCGTGTTTGAAAATGTAGTGAGCGTCCCGGCCAGCGACGCCATGGCCTCATACATTTCTTCCGGGTGGGCGTGGCCGCTGTCAAACAGGTGCTTCAGCAGCGGGAAATGAGAATTGATGGCGTAGAGCAGCCAGAAATTGGCGATGTCTGACGCTGTGAAATCGGCCAGGCTCTGGTTCTTCTGCCGCCGCGTGGTGGAAAGCGCCGTGCTCTTGGCCACCAGCACTTCCAGAATGCCGCGCAGGATTCCTCCCGCATACTCGGACGCGGCAATATCGAGCAGCGGCGGAACGAATTGCGCGCCCAGCCGCAGCGCGCCTGAGTCGGTGCGCTGCACGTTGGCAATCTTCAGCACGGTCGAGCCTTCGCGCGATTCGCCTTCCACCAGCAGGCGCAAATTCTTGCGCGCCACCTGCACCGGCTTTTCTCCGATTCCCGTGTTTTCATCGCGAAACATGGTGACATCGGCGCGGTAACGGCTGGCGCCATCGGGCTTGGTGGAAACGTTGATGCCCCGCTGACGATAGTCAGGAATCGCCAGGTAAACATCGAGCGTGTCCTGCCCCGGCTCGAAGTATTCAGTCAGCACGCGCGAACCGGGCGCAGGATCAGAATTTGGAATGTCAAACGCCAGCCCGTCAGGGAAGATGCCGGCGGCGTCTGAAATTGCAATCTGCCCTTCAGCGAGCCGGTCCTGGTCAATCGTCAGCCGGGTGAATCCCCACGTAAATGCCCTGAGCGCCTGCAGTTGGAACTGCAGCATTCCTTCGATGAACCGGTCCTGGGTCTGCAGGTGCTGCGGGGTCAGGAACGTGCCTTTTGACCAGATTACGCGCTGGAGTTGGTACATGAGCCCTCGGCTTGGCGCAAAGATAGCAGTATCGCTGCAATCGGGCAATTGCCGTGGTTCCGGGCAGCGCAGTTTTCTCGCGTCGACGCCGCTCTGCGAATACCGCGCTTGTGTTCGCTTCAGCTACTGTGCATAATGGCCGCCCCGGAAAAGAGGCAGCATGGTCTACGAGATCTCCCAAAGTGAAGCCGAGCGCCTGGGTGCTCTGCTGGTCGGGTATTACGACGAGGCCTTTGAAAAAGGCATTAGGAACCTGATGGACCGCATGGTTTCTAACAGCGCGCGGCCCGATTGGCTGGTGATTTACTCGCTCGAAGATGCATACACGTCGCTGAAGCAAAAATCGAAGGATTCGTTCTTCACCACTTTTCGCGCGGATGTGAAACGAGAGCTGAACGTATATTTCGCGAATAAGTTTGACGTTGTTTCTGACCTGCTCGGAATTGCCGAGCAAGCATTGGATGCTGCGGTCAAAAAACTCACCGACATGATCTCGTTACCCATCCTGCCGACGGTCGTCGAGAAGGGTTACAACTTCCTGAAGAGCAAGACGCTGGGCAAAGCGCAGGATGAAGCTTACAAGGCGAGCATCGCCACTGCCGGCCAGCAAGTGGCCGCCGCCTCAGGCGGCAAGGACCCGTCCACTCTGTTCAACAATGATAAGGACGTGGCCGATGCAGCCAAGGAGGCCGTGACTCACTTCAAGCAGATCGGGAAATTCGTTTCCACTCTGCCGACTAAAGTCATGAGCTTTGACGACGCCATCACCTTCCCTCGGGCCGTGTTCAAACTGCGGGCCGAGGCCTCAAACCTGACCGTCTCGCTGCAAACGGTTCGCACCTACCTGGCCTGGATGGATGAGCGTTTGGTTGAAGTGAACGTCGCCACTGAGAGGTACAAGAAGCAAGTCAAGAACAACATGGCCGAAGCCGTGAAGGAAGTGCTGAACGCCGCGTACGAGAAAGGCAACAGCAAAGGCGCTGACCATGTGCAGGCGGGCAAGTACAAGGGCGGAAGCGAACCGAAGCGCCCGGCCCTTGACCAGACAAAAGGCGGGGCCACGCAACTGGCGGTGTACGTAGCGCATGCCACCGCATTCGGGTATTACCAGGCGGGCAACAAGGTGCTGTCGAATCCTGCAATCAAGACCGTGGCTGCCGGCGGCTTTAATTTCAGCAAGAAATAATCCGTCCTCTAGCGCCGGCGTGACGACCGCATGCCGCGACCGGATGGTCAGCCCGGCCGGGCCGTCCGGAGGTCCCTTTGGTCTGCGACACAGCCCCCGGCTGCGTTTTGAAAAGGGAAAATATTTTCTCTTGCTGTGCAAGGGAAAGCAGGACCCAAGCCCGATTCGCCGCTTTTTCACTTGACTTGTGACTTCGGCAATAACATAATCCGGCACCGTTCCAGACCGTTTTCGCCAGCTAATCTTCCAAATCCCAGGAACCTAAATGGCGAGCGCTGCCGCATTACTGCGGCACAATTGGCCCCCGACGGCCTGAGACGAAGGACGAGGACCGCCATGGCAAAAGCAGCAGGCACACAGCAGAAACTAGGCCGCGTCAGACCGCCCCGTGTTCACATCACGTATGAAGTCGAGGTCGGCGGCGCAATCGAAGTAAAAGAGCTCCCATTCGTGATGGGCGTTTTGGGCGACTTTACCGGCCAGCCCGAAGAACCGCTGCCCAAGCTCAAAGATCGCAAGTTTGTTGAGATCAACCCCGACAACTTCGACAGCGTTTTATCGGCCATGAAGCCGCACCTGTCGTACTCGGTTGAGAACAAGCTGAGCGAAGATTCCAACGCTCCCAACCTGAAGGTTGATCTCAAGTTCAACAGCATGGACGATTTCGAGCCCGAGAACGTCGCCAAGCAGATCAAGCCGCTCAAGGAACTGCTCGACCTGCGCACGCGCCTTTCAGACCTGCGCGGCACGCTGCAGGGCAACGACAAGCTTGACGAGCTGTTGCTCGAGGCCGTCGGCAACACCGAAAAGCTCAACAAGCTGAAGGCTGAGTTGGGCAAGGGCCAGGGCCCGGAAGGAGGCTCCAATGCCTGAGGCGAAAAGCGCAACTGCCGCGGCACCGGCGACCGAGCAGGTGCTGGAACAGGGCCTGCTTGACCAGATTGTTCATGAAGGCCGGGTTGGGGCTGATGCCGTAGCGCGCGAGCGCGGCAAGAACCTGATCAAGGAATTCGTGAGCCAGGTGCTGGAAGGCGCCATGACGGTGGGCCGCGATGCGGAAATGATGATCAGCGCGCGAATCGCGCAGATCGATCACCTCATCTCCCTGCAGCTCAATGAAGTGCTGCACCACGAGGCATTCCAGAAGCTGGAAGGCTCCTGGCGCGGCCTGAAGTACCTGATCGATCACAGCGAAACCAGCTCGCAGCTTAAAGTCCGCGTGCTCAACGCCACCAAGAAAGAGCTGCTGCGCGATCTGCAGCGCGCGCCCGAGTTCGACCAGAGCGCGCTGTTCAAGAAAATCTACGAAGAAGAGTACGGCGTCTTCGGCGGCGCTCCGTTCGGCGCCATGATCGGCGACTTCGAGTTCGGCAAGAACCCCGAAGACGTTGAATTGGTCGAGCGCATTTCGCAGGTTGCCGCTGCCGCTCACGCTCCCTTCCTGAGCGCTGCCAGCCCCGACATGCTGAACCTGGAGAGCTGGACGCAGCTTGATGCGCCGCGCGACCTGGGCAAGATTTTCGACAACACGCTCTACGCCAAGTGGAAGTCGTTCCGCTCGACCGAAGATTCGCGTTACGTTGCCCTGGCGCTGCCGCGCACGCTTGGCCGCCTGCCCTACGGCAAGGACAAGCCGGTCGAAGCCTTCAATTACCAGGAGGACGTGGACGGCACCGATCACTCCAAGTATCTGTGGACGAACGCAGCCTACTCGCTGGGCGCGCGCCTGACGTCTTCATTCGCCACTTACGGAATGTGCGTGGCCATCCGCGGTGTTGAGGGCGGCGGCCTGGTCGAAGGCCTGCCGGTCCACAACTTCTACACCGATGAAGGCGATGTGGCCATGAAGTGCCCCACCGAGGTGCCGATTACCGATCGTCGCGAAAAAGAGCTCGCTGACCTCGGCTTCGTGCCCCTGGTGCACTGCAAAGGCACCGACTACGCCGCATTCTTCAGCGTGCAGAGCTGCCAGAAGCCGAAAGTCTATGACTCGGATTCGGCCACGGCCAACGCGCGGCTCTCCGCACAGTTGCCTTACATCATGGCGGTTTCGCGCTTCGCGCACTACCTGAAAGCCATGATGCGCGACAAAATCGGCAGCTTCATGTCACGCGAAGAAGCTGAAGTGTTCCTGAACCGCTGGATCACGAACTACGTTACGCCTGACGATTCGGCTTCGGCTGAGATCAAGGCCAAGCGCCCGCTGCGCGATGCCTCGGTCGAAGTGACAGAAGTGGCCGGCAAGCCGGGTGTGTATCGTGCCGTCATGTTCCTGCGGCCGCATTTCCAACTCGACGAACTGTCGGTGTCCCTGCGCCTGGTGTCGGAGCTTCCGGCGCCGGCAAAGTAGGCCGGTAACGAGGCCGGTAAGGTTTCCAAACTTCTGATAAGGAGAGAGAGTAATGGCGGTCAATGCATACCTTAAGATCGATGGCGTTACCGGCCAGGCCAAAGCGAAGGCCGGGCACATCGACGTCCAGTCATTCAGCTTCGGTGTCAGCCAGAGCGTGCATCCCGGCAGCCAGGGTGAGGACAAGCACTCCGGCAAGGCCGATTTTTCCTGCGTCAACGTCTCCAAGGTCGTGGACAAAACCTCAACCGACCTGTTCGTGGCCTGCGCCAAGGGCCATGTGTTTCCCAACATCAAGCTGGTGTATGACAAGCCGACCAAGGGCGGCAAGCAGGAGGAATATTTCTACCTGGAGCTGACCAACGCGGTGATTGCGAACGCCAATTACGGCGCGGGCAGCGAACATCCGAGCGAGCAGCTTTCGTTCAGCTTTGACAAGATCAAGATGGGCTACAAAGCTGAGAAGCCGGATGGCAGCCTCGACGGGTGGGTGGAAAAATACTACGACGCCGTCAAGCTGCAGAACGGCTAAACCTGCATACACGCCGTGGTCGTGGGGATGGAAGATGGATCACCACGACCACGTCGTTGCCGGTCGGTCGCGACGTTGATGTGACTACCCTGCTGCATCGGATACGGGACTTGGATGGCGATCAATGCGCACTTGAAAGTTAGTGGCTTGGCCGGCGGTCGTATCGCCAATCCCGGCGACATCGACATTGTGTCGTTCTCGTGGAGCGCAATTGCGCCTCGCGATGCGGCAACGGGTCAGCCGGTCGGGAAGCGGCAGCTTCGGCCCCTGCAGATCACAAAGCAGGTGGACAAGACCACGGTTTTTTTCTTTCAGTTGCTGGCAACAAACGCCCGGATCGATACCGTTGAGCTCGCATACGACAAGCCCGTAAAGGGCGGCAAGCAAGAGGTTTATTTCAGCGTCAAGCTGAGCAAAGCGTCGATTGCCAGCCAGGAAGTGTCACAGGCAGCGAGCACCATGGTGACGCATCCTGCAGAGGTCATCACTTTCACCTACGAAGAAATTGAAATTATGTACAAGGGCGAGAAGGCGGAAGGCTACCTTGAAGGCCCGGTGGTGGCGAGTGATCGGGTTACGTAGAGTCGCAGCGGCAGCCGGGGCGAATGGAATTGGGGAACGGACATGACGGCGAAGCAACTGTTCCAGGAAGGAAAGGTGCGCGAGGCACAGCAGGCGCTGAGCGCGTGGCTTCGCGAACACCCCGCCGACCTGGCGCAACGCACCTTCCTATTTGAACTTTTGTGCTTTTCAGGCGATTACGACCGCGCCGAAAAGCACCTCAGCGTGCTGGCACAGGGCGACACCAAGAAAGAAATGGGCGCGATTCTTTATTACTCCGCGTTGCACGCGGAAAAGACGCGCCACGATCTGTTCAAGAATCAATCGCAATCTTCCGCTCCGCCGCCGACCGAGCTGCGCGGCTCCTTGAACGGAAAGTCCTTCCACTCGATCAGCGACAGCGATCCGCGCATTGGAGCGCGGCTGGAAGTCTTTGCGGCCGGCTCCTACGTCTGGATCCCGTTCCAGCACCTGGAATCGGTGACGATGGAAGCGCCGCGCCGCCTGCGCGACACGCTGTGGCCCACGGCGATCGTCCACGCCCGGCCTGACTTCAAGCACGGCGCCGAGTTGGGCGAAGTCCTGCTCCCGGCTGTGTATCCATTTTCATGGAAGCATGATGACGAATCGGTGTGGCTCGGACGAGTGACCGATTGGACCACTGCCCCCGAGGATGACGGCCGCGAGTATCCATTGGGTCAAAAGGTCCTGCTGGTGGATGGCGAAGAGGTGCCGTTTCTCGAAATCCGCTCGCTGGAATTTGAGGCGGCGCAGGCAGCGGCAAGTTAAACCACGGCAGGGCACCCATGGCATTACGCGAAGAGCTTCTCAATCCCATTTCCGAATCTGCTCCCTGCGGCGAAAACCTTCGTTACAGCCCGGTTTACCTGAAGATTAACGAAGCCCGGCGCGAAGAAGATGACCTGCTGACGGGCGACCGCAAGACCGCCGACTACGCCGTCGTGGTGCGCCTTGCCGAAGACGCGCTGGCCACCAAGACCAAAGACCTGCAGCTTGCCGCCTGGATGACTGAAGGGCTGGTCACGCAGCAGGGCTTCCCGGGGTTGCGTGACGGCCTGGCATTGTGCCTGGGCCTGCTTGAGCGGTTTTGGGACGGCTTGTACCCGGAAATCGAGGATGGGGATGCCGAGCTACGGGCCGCGCCGCTTGAAGGCATGGCGCGCCGGCTGGAACATGCGGTCCGCTCGGTGAAGCTGGTGAACGAGGGCTACAACGCCTATCAGTACCAGGATTCGCGCATGGTGGGGTACGAGAATCCCAACGCCAGCGACAAAGAGCGCGAGGCGCGCGAGAAAAAGCTGGCCGCGGGCAAGCTTGATCCTGAAGTTTTCGATAAGGCATTCGTTGCGACGCCCAAGGCTTACTACCTGCAGTCAGAGCGCGACCTCGACACCAGCCTGCAATCCCTGGAGCAGATGCAGAACGTTGCCAGAGACAGGTTCGGCGACGATGCTCCGTCGTTCGAAAAGCTGAAGCGAGCGATTGAAGAAGTTCGCCGCATCGTCCATACGTTGCTGCAGAAGAAGCGCGAGACCGAGCCTGATCCAATAGAGCAATCTGCCGCTGCGCCGGCGGGTGGTGCTCCTTCGGGCGCGGGCGATGCCGCGGCTTCTCCCCAGGGGGCGGCGGGGGGCGCGACGGCGGGCGCCACTATTCTT
Organism: Terriglobia bacterium; assembly: GCA_021323935.1. GTDB lineage: Bacteria > Acidobacteriota > Terriglobia > Terriglobales > Acidobacteriaceae > JAFAIN01. Next base: position 11,017 of record JAJPJZ010000334.1, read on the forward strand.
TCGTTCTCGACGGAAACCGGCGAGCGGCGCCAGGCGATTGCCGCGGTCTGCTCGACGGCGGCGTTCCTGCGGCAGCGTGATCCGCTCAGCCCGGCGCCCTACCTCATGCTGCGCGGGCTTCGCTGGGGCGAACTGCGCGCGGCCATCCAGAACAACGACGCCACCGCTCTTGAAGCTCCGCCTACGGAGCTACGCCGCACCCTCAAAGCCTTGAGCCTTGAGCGCCGCTGGAAGGAGCTGCTCGAGGCGGCTGAAACCGCCATGTCGCTTCCCTGCAGCCGCGCATGGCTTGACCTGCAGCGCTCGGTGGTCGAAGCCTGCACCAGCCTGGGCCCTGAATTCGAGCCCATTGCGCAGGCGATTTGTTCCGAACTGCGCGCGCTGCTGCGCGATTTTCCGCAATTGTTTTCAGCCACGCTGATGGATGACACGCCGGCGGCCAACGCCGAAACTCAAGCCTGGCTGCGCGAACTGGTCCGCGAAGGCGAAGTCACATCGCCTCCGCCGCCTGAAGAAGATAGCGATGCCGCCAACGGCTGGCCGAAGCGCGCGGTCGATGGATTCCAGCGCGCGCAAGATGCGTTGAAAGCGGGCGAAGAGCAGAAAGCGTTCGAAATCATGCGGCGTGAGATTGCGGCGCAGGCTTCGGGCCGCGGCCGCTTCCTGCAAAAGCTGCGCCTCGTCGAGTTGTGCGTCACGTGCGGCAAAGATGAAATTGCGCAGATTCTGCTCGATGACATCACCGCCGCCATGGAAGAGCACAAGCTGGAAGCGTGGGAAGATGCGGCGCTCATCTGCTCGGTGCTCACCACGTTGCTGAAATCGAGCCGCAAGGTGAACGAGGACAGCTCGCTGCGCCAGGTGATTTTTGAGCGCCTGTGCCGGCTGGATCCGGCGCGTGCCCTGAGCGTGGGGACTTAATCCGATGGCCCGAAACCCCAACGATACCACCGTCACGGTTTCGGTCCTCGATAGGCTCATAGATCGGGACCTTAACACGCCGTTTGAACCTGCCATGGGGCGAGCGGCTGCGGAGCGCGCGCTGCGCGCCAGCGTTCGCCGCGATCTGGAGTGGCTGCTGAACACGCGCCGCATCGCGGTGCCGCCCGATGAGAGCTTCACCGAACTGAATCGCTCGGTGTACTGCTTCGGATTGCCTGACTTCACCGCCTACGGCATACGTTCGCAGGCCGACCGCAATCGCCTGCTGAGCTCGCTCGCGCAGGTCATCCGCACGTTCGAGCCTCGCCTGACGGATGTTCACATCGTGCCGGCTGAGAAAACCGAAGGCGGCGTCAACCGCCTCCACTTCCGCATCGAAGCGCTGCTCAAGATGGACCCGGCGCCTGAGCCCATCAGCTTCGATACGGTGCTGGAACTCAGCAGTGGCGGGTACCGGATCCAGTGATCGCATATGCGTGAAGAGCTGCTGACATATTACGAGCAAGAGCTCACCTTCCTGCGGCGGATGGGCGCAGAGTTCGCGCGCAAATACCCGAAAATTGCTTCGCGCCTGCTGCTCGAGCCGGAGCGCTGCGAAGATCCTTACGTGGAGCGCCTGCTCGAAGGTTTCGCGCTGCTGGCGGCGCGCGTTCACCTGAAGGTGGACGACGACTTTCCTGAGATCACGAACGCCATTCTGGCCACCGTGTATCCGCATTTCCTGCGGCCGGTGCCTTCTATGTCGATCGCCGAGCTGGCGCTTGACCCCGAGCAGGGCAAATCGTCCACCGGCACGGCCGTGCCGCGCGGCTCAATCCTTTACTCGCGCGAAGTGGATGGCGTTCCGTGCAAGTTCCGCACCTGCTACGACGTTACGCTGTGGCCGCTGAACGTGGTGGAAGCGCAGTGGAGCACGCCTGACCGCCTGTCTCCGCCGCTGCGCATTGCCGATACGGTCGGCGTCGTGCGGCTGGTGCTGCAATGCAACCAGGATGTGACGTTCGACAAGCTTCGCCTTAACTCGCTGCGCTTTTATCTCAACGGCGAAGCGAATCTCGCGCACTCGCTCTACGAGCTGCTCTGCAACAACTGCGCGCAGATCATGGTGCGCGACCTGAGCGCGAAGCCGGTGCGTACCCCGCTGGTGCTGAATCCGTCGTCGCTTTCGCCGGTCGGGTTTGCCGAAAACGAGAGCATGCTGCCTTACTCGCGGCGCTCCTTCCACGGTTATCAGCTTCTCCAGGAATATTTCCTGTTCCCGGAAAAATTCTTTTTCCTCGACCTGAACGGGCTTGAGCAAATCGGGGCTGCCGGGTTCAAAGATAAGATCGAAATCCTGTTTCTCATTTCGCGCTTCGAGCGCCAGGACCGCGCCCAATTGCTCGAAGTGGGGCTCTCGCCGGCATCGTTCCGCCTGGGCTGCACGCCGATTGTCAATTTGTTCACGCAACTGGCCGAACCCATTCTGCTGGAAAAGAAGTTCTTCGAATATCCCGTCATTGCTGATGTGCGGCGGCAGAACGTCACTGAAGTGTTTTCCGTGGAAGAAGTGCAGGCGCTCCGCTCCGAATCGCAGGAGGTAGAGCGCTACGAACCGTTCTTCGCTTATCGTGACGGCAGCGCGCGCGACAAGGGCCGGGTGTATTGGCACACCACGCGCCGCAGCGCCGGCTTTCGCAGCGACGAGCGGACCGAACTGTACATCTGGTTCGCCGACCAGCACGGCAACAGCAGCCACGCCGACGCCGACGTCCTGAACGTGCGCTGCACCTGCACCAACTACACCCTGCCGTCGCGGCTCCCGTTCGGCAACCCCGCAGGCGACTTCCAGTTGGAAGGCGCGTCGGCAATCCGAAAAATTGTGTGCCTGCGCAAGCCAACGGACACGGTCCGGCCGCCTGCCGGGCAGGACGCCTTCTGGCGCCTGACTTCGCATCTCTCGCTCAATTACCTGTCGCTGGTGAGCGAAGGCCGCGACTCCCTGCAACAGATTCTGCGGCTCTACGATTTTACGGAAACGCCTTCTTCCCAGAAGATGATCGAAGGGATCACCGAACTGACCAGCCGGCCTCATTTCGCGCGCGTGGTTTCGGAGAACGGCATTGCATTCGCGCGCGGCACGCGGGTGGAATTGGGATTGG
>JAJPJZ010000098.1 GCA_021323935.1 Terriglobia bacterium
GCCCGATTCAGCCTGCGCCAGGTAGATCAAGTCCTGCGGCACGCCTTCATCGCGCAGGGTACGCTCGATCATGTCGCGATAGCGGCCGGCGCGGATCAGGGCGCGCTCGAGCACGCCGCGGCCACGCGTAGAAAAATAGTTGATGTAGCTGGCGACGGTATCGTTCAGCACCAGCGGAAGATCGGAGTGCGTTTCCTTAATCTGCGCTTCAGCCTGCGCCTTGATGCGCGGATCAACGGGGAAGGTTACATCGTTGGCCTCGTCAATCGGGGCGGGCTCAGCCTTCTGCTCGGTGAAGCCATCGCCCACTTTGAGCGCGGCCATCTCCAGCGAGTTCACGCCTTCAACAATCTTTTCGAACTCGGCGTCAAGCCGCTCATCATCGCGAACGGAGACCGGCGCTTCCAGCAGCATGTTGAAGGCCTGGTCAAAATTCTGCTTGGCGGCTTCAAGGTGCCCGGCGCTGTAGTTGGCCTGGCCGGCAGCGAATACTTTTTCTACCTCAGCAATGAGATCGGCGACCGCATCGGCTTTGGGCTGCTCCTGCTTAGGCGGAGCCGGCGGAGGCTCCTGCACCTTGGCCACGACTGGCTTGGGTTTGGGAGCGGGCTCGGCGGCGATAGTTGGGGCGGTGACCTGCGGCGGAGGAGCCGTTGCTGCACGCTTCTGCTCCTTCGTTTCGCACGCGGTGAGCAGGGCCAGGGCCAATGAGACCAGACAAACCGATTTAAAAACTCTCATCAGCACCCTCAAAACCTGCGATCGGACCATTAAGGCAGATGATCGAGAACTTCACAGCGTCCTCAAATAACCGCAGCTCAACAATCCAATAGCTCAACCACACTCAGGCAAATACCCGAGCCGCATCGATTGCAGACAGTATCTCGATGCTACCCACGATGGGCGCGGCCGGTCAATCGAACAGAGTGCCCAGGCGACGCCGCAGTCATTGGCCTTTGGTCACGTCGGCCTGAGCGGCTAAACGCGGTCAAGCGCCTGGCGCAGATCAGCAATCAGATCTGCTGAATTTTCGATGCCCACCGAGAGCCGCACCGTTGCCGCTGAAACATCGAGCTGGCGCAGCCGGGCCTCTGATAATCCGACGTGCGAGGAGAGCAATGGGTAGCTGAGGGTCGATTCAACGCCGCCGAGGGAGGCGGCCAGCACCCAGGTCTCAAGCGCCTGCACAAAGCGCTCGACTTCAGGCGTGCCGCCCTTGATTTCAAACGACAGCATGGCGCCGAAAGCTTTCATCTGCCGGGCGGCGGCAGCATGGCCGTCATTCTGCTTGAGGCCGGGATAGAGCACGCGCGCAACTTTGGGGTGCTGCTGCAAGGCTTCGGCGATTGCGGCGGCATTCCGGCAGGCGCGCTCCATGCGCAACTCCAGCGTCTTGAGGCCGCGGACGAGCAGGTAGGAGGCGAAGGGATCAAGGCAGCCGCCGAACTGCTTCATCAGTTCGCGCGCGGCGCTTACCGCCAGCACCGGCCCGCAGACGGCGCCGGCGGTGAGATCGTTGTGGCCGCCAAGATACTTGGTCGCGGAGTGGACCACCAGGTCGCAGCCCAGCGCGAGCGGCTTCTGGAGGATGGGCGAAGCGAACGTGTTATCGACGATAGTGACCACACCGCGCTTGCGGGCTTTCGCGGCCAGGGCTTCGAGATCGACACATCGCAGCGTGGGGTTGGTGGGCGTCTCCAGAAAGAGCACGCGGGTGCGGTCAGTGAAATGCTTTTCGATTTCGCCAAGCTCGTGGAACGGCACCAGGCGCGACTTGATGCCGAAGCGGCGCAACCCATCTTCAAACAGCTTGAGCGTGCCGCCGTAAAGGTCAAGCATGCTGACAATTTCATCGCCGGTGACGCATGCCGCAAGCACAGCGCAAAGCGTGGCCGCTTGGCCGCTCGCGGTGATCAAGCAATCTTCTGCCTGCTCCAGCGCCGCCAGCTTCTGTTCGGCGACGCGCGTAGTGGGATTGGCGTAACGCGTGTACAGGTACGCAGTCGAGGTGCCTTCCGCGATCTTGCGCATCTCATCGATGCCGGAGAGCGCGAACACGGAAGTCTGCGCGATGTCAGTGGTGAGCGATGTGTTCTTGCCGAGGCGGTCTTCGCCGGCGTGAAGGCACGCCCAGGAATCGGAGTGCGCGCGGTTATTCGTGCTCATCGTGTGCTTCGTCCTTTATGGTTGGCGCTTCAACTCCACGCGCGAATTCCAAAGGTCGCACGAAGCAGCCGACCTGCGCAAATCCTGGGGTGGACCGATCAGCAATCGCACGAGCCCTGAACGATGCTGCCATCTTCGGTGAGCACGGATTCCTCCGGAGCGTCAGTCGGGCTGTTGAACCAGAGCTTGTAGCCGTCAGGATCAACTACGTTGACGCACCACAGTCCGTTGCCGACGGATGGCCTCTTCGGAATGTTAACGCCGCGCGATTTGAACTCGAGATAGAGAGCCAGCGAATCCTGGCACTGGAAATTGATCGACACGCCCGCGCCCAGGTGCGCCGGGATCGCGGTGATCTTCCCTTCGAGGAAGATGTTGTGCTCGCCTTCCTTGCGAAATTCCTGCAGCATCAGCGCTGCTTCGCCAATCTCAAGCCAGCACCACTTAATCTTGCCCTCGGGATTGCCTTCGTCCGGCCCGGGAATCCACTGATACTTCAATTTGAAGCCCAGGCCATCGATGTAGAACCTGAGCGAAGCTTCCATGTCGGCAACGCCGAAAAACGGCACCGCCTGCTTCACATTGATAGCGGTCGTAGTGCTTGTGGTTCCCATGGTGGTCACAGTGGTGGTCAGGACTTCTCGTATTGGTAGAAGCCGCGGCCTGATTTTCGGCCCAGCCAGCCGGCATCGACCATTTTAATCAGCAGCGGGCATGGACGATACTTAGGGTCGCCGAGGCCTGACTGCAGCACGCGCATGATGTCGAGGCACACGTCGAGCCCAATGAAATCGGCCAGCGTAAGCGGCCCCATGGGATGCGCCATGCCCAGCTTGAACACTTCATCCACCGCTTCGGGCGTGGCGACGCCCTCCATGACGGCGTACATGGCTTCGTTGAGCAGCGGCATCAGCACACGGTTGGAAACGAAGCCGGGCGCGTCATTCACCTCTACCGGCGTTTTCTCCAGCCTGACGGCAAGGTCGTGCACGATTCGGTAAGTTTCGCTGGAGGTCGCGAGGCCGCGAATCACTTCTACCAGCTTCATCATGGGCACCGGATTGAAGAAGTGCATGCCAATGACTTTTTGCGGGCGCCTGGTTTGCGCCGCGAGCTTCGTGATCGAAATAGACGAAGTGTTCGAAGCGAGAATGACATCGGGCGGGCAGAGCGCATCGAGTTCGCGAAACAAATCGGACTTGATGTCAAAACGCTCGGTCGCCGCTTCTACGATGAAGTCACATTCGGCGAGAGCCGCGCGCGAAGTGCTGGGACGAATCCGCTTCAGTGCGGCATCGCGGCCCTCGGCCGTGAGCTTCTGCTTGCTGACTTCGCGCTCCAGGTTCTTGCCGATGGTGGCCAGGGCGCGGTCAAGGAAACTCGGCTGAACGTCGCACAGCAGCACACCATAACCCTGGCGGGCAAATACGTGGGCGATGCCGTTGCCCATGGTTCCGGCGCCGATGACGCCTACGTTCTTGATTTCAGCCATTCAGTTCCGCCGCAATGACTGAGCAGTGTAGCAAACAGGTGCAGGCAGAAAACCGAAGTGCGTTCCGGCGGCTCTAACTGAGCAGGGCGGATTGATATGAGGAATGTGGTCTTTGCAATCGCTGCTTTGCTGGTCGGCATTTCGGCCGCCGCGCAGACAGGCACCAACTCCGGCACCAGCCAGGATTTCCAGAAGCCGCGCACCGGCCGCAACGATCAGGTCATCACCAGCCCTGACATCAACGCTGCAATTACCGGGACCACCGGCTCGACCACCGGCCAGCCCGCAGACGTGGCCGGCGGTACGAACGCGGTTGCCGGCGCCGGATCAGCGGCTTCGCTGACCACCGCCGAAGTCACCACGCGCGAAACCATGGAACGGCAGCGGCTGATGCAGCTCATCGGCAAGACCGGCGCTGCCGGCTCACCCCAAACGCCCAGCCCGCCGTTCATCGCGAGCTCCTCCGGCGGGAAAGCCTTCAACGGACACAACGAAGCCGAACAAAGCCGTCTCGCCGGCCTGCAGCAGGGGCCCCCGACCGATAACGGCCCGAAGTGGTCGGGCGCGCCGGCGCAGGCGCAGGCGAATGCGCAATCGGCTGCGCCGCAAGCACAATCGCAACCGCGCACGCAGCAGGGCTCGCAGAAGCCTCGTCAACCCTAGCTGCGCGGCCGCCCTGCATTACACCCGCAGTGCAAACCGATTGCAGTATCAAAAAAAAGCCCAGGCACATGGCCTGGGCTGATTTGTTACTGCCGGAGTTAGAACGCAACCTTCAGCGCGAGCTGCAGGATGCGCGGTCCAAGATCGGCAGTCGGCAGCCCGAACGCGGTTGAGCCTGAGGTTTGCGGAACCAGGCAGCGCGCGCCGGCAGCAAGCCCGGGGCACGGATTCGAGGGCAGCGCCGTCGCCGAACTCACGTTGTAAAGCGTGGTGCGGACGCCGGTAATGTTCTGCCGGTTGAGGACGTTGAATGCCTCCGCGATCAGCTTCACGTTCACGCGCTCGGTGGCGGCGATATTGCGCGTGATGCGCGGATCGACGGAGAAGATCGAAGGCAGCCGGTACGTATCGCGCGAGGAGCCGGGGACGCGCTCATTGCTGCGGTTGCCGTCGTTGTTCAGGTCGGTGTTCAGGAACGCAGTGTAGGGCTGGCCCGATTGCGCGCTCAGGATGCCGCTGAATTCCCAGCCGGTGGCGGCAAAGCGCGCAAAGCGCGGCAGCGCCGAAACGTAGGGCGTCGTCTCCCAGGTGCCGTTCACCACCATGCGATGCCGCACGTCATTGAGGCTGCTGGCGAAATCAGCCCGCGGAAACAGCGGGCTGTAAACCAGCTTGCTGTCGTCGGTGCCGGGAACCACCGCGGTTGCGTCAGGCGCATCGTCAATGGCGTGGCTCCAGGTGTAGGAAACGCCCACGGAAGCGCCGCGCGTGAAGCGCTGATTGAACGTGGCAATTAAGCCGTTGTAGCCGGAATGCGCCGTGTCTTCGAACTGGAACATGCGGCTGAAGCCGGCAATGGGCCTTGCGCTCGGATACACCATGTAGTTGAACACCGTGCTCGGCGAACCGGCCAGCGTGATAGAAGCCGGCGTGGGCTGGTTGAGGTTGATGTCGCGGGTGCGCGTGAGGTGCGTGCCGCGAACGCCGAGGTAGCCGATGCTGAACGAGGTTGTCTTCGAAAGCTGGCGCTCAACCTGCAGGTTGTATTGCTGCACCATCGGCTCCTGGTAATCGGGCTTGAAGAAGTAGATGGAAGGCGGGCTGGAAGCACCACCGACGGGCGGTGCGCAGGCTGAAGACGCTGCCGGAGCGCCGCACTGGTTGTTGGGATACGCCGGCAATGCCGCCGCGCCGTAAGTCAGCGTGGCCACGTTGATGCCGTTGTTGGAAAGCGCGGTGCCAATCAGGATTGAAGGCGTATTGGCGTAGAAGATGCCCCACCCGCCGCGAACCACAGTCTTGTTGTCGTTGAACGGCGTGTACGCAAAACCGATGCGCGGCGCCAGGTTGTTCTTGTCCTCGTGGATGGTTCCGGTGTTGATGCCGGCCGCCAACGCCGCGGGATTGGTCACGCTGGGCTGCTGATAGGTCTGCACGTCATAGCGCGCGCCCAGATTGAGTGAAAGGCGCGAGCTTACGCGCCAGTCATCCTGCACGAACAGGCCGGTCTGCAGCATGTTGGGCGTGGTGCGCGGGCCGGTGGTGCCGGCGCCGGGGAACGCCTCAAGCAGGAACGACGTGGAGCCGGGCGCCAGCGGCTGGCCCGCCAGGCTGTGGCCAAAATCGTCGAGGCTGCTGAACGTGTAGGAGCCGGAGAAGTTGCCGGGGAAGAAATTCAGGATGTGGTCGCGCAGGATATCGGCGCCGCCTTTGATGGTGTGGCGGCCCTTCACCCACGTCATGGTGTCGGCATACTGCTGGCGATGAATAGTGGTTTCGCGCGGGCTGAAGGAGTTGCGCCCCACGTCGAGCAGCGTGACGCCGCCCTGCTGCACGATGGCTTCGGGATTGTTGCTGTTGGCGAAGCCAGGCTCGTTGTCGCGCTGGTAGCTGAACCGCGCCACGTTGATCAGGTTGTTGCGCAGCGTATTGGTCCACTGCAGCGAAGCCGTATCGGTGTTGACGTTGGACGCGCCGGTGTGCTCGAAGGCGCTGACGGTCGAGCCTGAAGTCACGCTGCCCGAGTTTTCCAGGTTGGCTCCGAGGAAGCGCTGCGCGTTGTAGCGCGCCGAAAACTGGTTGCGCGAGTTCAGATTGTAATCGACCTTGCCGAGATACACGTTCTGGTTGAAGGTGGCTGCGTAGCTGCCCGAGCGCGCCAGCAGGTAGTTGTAAGCCGCGGTCTGGAAAGAATTGAACGTGGCCGGGTTGGCGCTGGAGGGCAGGGCAAAGGAAACCACTTCGCCAAAGTTATTGCGCTGGCCGTCGTAATCGAAAAAGAAGAACAACTTGTCCTTCACGATGGGCCCACCGATGTTGCCGCCAAACTGGTTGTAGTGGTAGCCGGGCTTGATCGGCGCCGGCCGCCCTGCCGCCAGCGCAAACGCCTTGTTCAGGCCGTAAATCGGGTCGGTGGCGTTCAGGCCGCGGTCGCGGAAGAATTCGAACGCGGTGCCGTGCAGGCTGTTGGTGCCCGACTTGGTTACGACGTTGGTGATGGCGCCGCCGGCGCGGCCAAGCTCGGCCGAGTAGGCGTTGGTATTCACCTGAAATTCCTGCACCGCGTCTTCACTGAACTGGTAAGGCGCGCGGCCGGAGCCGGTGCGGCCTAGCGTCTGCCCGAAGAAGGTGTTGTTGTTGTCGGTGCCGTCAATGGTCAGCGAGTTCAACGTGCCACGCTGCCCGGCGAAGCTGAGGTCGCCGCCGCGAACGTCTTTAACCACCGCGGGCGTGAGCAGGACGAAATCCATGAAGTTGCGGCCGTTCACCGGCAACTCGCTCACCGCGTGATGATCGACGGTTTCGGCCACGGGCGTGCGCGTGGTCTCGATGACCGGCGTTTCCGCCGTAACCATGACGGATTCTCGCTGGCCCCCCACGGCAAGCGCGACTGGCAGGTTGATCTTGGCGCCGACTGCGACTTCAATTCCCTTCAGCGTGTAGGGCGAAAAGCCCGACGGTGACGCGGTGAGTTCGTACGTTCCGACCGTGATGACCGGAAAACGGAAGTAGCCGGAGTCATTCGACGTGGCGCTGAACGCGGCGCCGGTACCGGTGTTCACCAGTTTGACGACAACGTTGGGAACGACCGCGCCGGTCGGGTCCGTGATGGTCCCTTCGAGCGATGCTTCATTGCCGACCTGCGCGAATGCGGCAGCGCAGAGCAGCAGTGACGCGAATAAAGATACGAGGGCAAGACACCTTCTTGACGGCAGCATGGGCCTCTCCTTGCGGTTTTGCGACCTGGGCTTAATGAGCAGAGTAGCTGCTTACGAATATCACGAAAGCCGCTGAAAATTGTTACCGCCGCAATAAAAAACCAGCGAGGGACATGAAATTCAGGTGAATTACTGAAGCAGGAATTGTGCAATCTGTGTTTTTTGTATTGCATTCCAATAGGACTGCGGCTTATGGTATGGGAATCCAATAGGACGGCGGAAGGGAGGACCCGCATTGCTCGAGAAGACGGAGATCTGGCAGGGGACGCTGGCGCTGATGGTGCTGAAGACGCTCGAGGGCATGGGCCCGCTCCACGGATACGGAATCGCCCGCCGCATCGAGCAGATTTCAGGCGACTCGCTTTCTGTGAATTACGGCACGCTCTACCCGGCGTTGCTCAAGCTGGAACAGGAAGGATTCATTGCGTCGGAGTGGGCGCCCTCGGAAAACAACCGCCGCGCGCGCTTTTATCGTCTCACTGCGGCCGGCCGGCGGCAGGTTGCGAAGGCGGAACGCGAGTGGGACCGCGCGACTAAGATCGTGGCCCGCTTCCTCGATCCGGGAGCGGAATCGGCATGAGGCGCCTGCTGGCATTGGCGCGCCGCTTCTCCGAATTGTGGAGCAAAGCGCGGCGTGACCGCGAACTCACGGAAGAGCTCGCGCAGCTTGTGGAAATGGAAACCGCGTCGCACGTCTCACGCGGCATGCCTCCGGCGCAGGCGCGGCGCGCGGCCCTGATGCGCGTTGAAGTCGAGAGCACGAAGGCCAAATGCCGCGAGCATCGCGGCCTGCCGCGGCTGGAAGCCCTTGGCCAGGACGTTCGCTACGCCTGCCGCACCTTACGCAAGAAGCCAGGCTTTGCGGCGGTTGCGCTGGCCACGATTGCCCTCGGCATCGGCGCCAACACTGCCGTGTTCAGCGTGGTGTATGCAGCCCTGCTGCGCCCGCTGCCGTTCCCTGATCCGCAGGAACTGGTGAGCGTGGCCGAAACCAGCGATCGAGGAAATATCAGCGAGCGCGGGCTCTCCTACGAAGACCTGCTCGCACTCGAGCGCAGCGGAATTTTTGCTGAAGTCGCGGGCGTGACGCGCCATCAGCTCACGTTGTCGGGCGCCAGCGATCCCACCCTGGTCACCGCCCTGGGGACCACTTCAGAGATGTTTCCGCTCCTCAACATCACGCCGTTGCGCGGGCGCTATCTGCTTCCTGAAGACGAGCCGGGCGGTGCGGCGCCGGTTGCCGTCCTCAGCGAGCCGGTGTGGCGCAATCGCTTTGCCGCTGATCCGCGAATCATCGGCGCTGCCATCAATCTCGATCAGCGCGCGTTCACCGTGGTGGGCGTAATGCCTGCAGGGTTCGGCCTTCCGGGCGCCGGCCGCCTGCAGGAGGTGTGGATTCCGGTTACGCAGGATCCCTTGTTCCGAACATTTCTTCCGCATCGCGAAATTCATGGCCTGTTCGTGCTGGCGCGGCTCAAATCGGGCGTGCCGCTGGCGCGAACGCAATCGCAGGCGGACGCGGTAAGCGCGCAGCTCGCGCACGATTTTCCCGCCGAGAGCCGCGGCTGGCGCTTGCGGCTGGTGCCGCTCAGGCGCGAAATCAACGGCGAACTCAGGGCTCCGCTGCTGGTGCTGCTGGCGGCGGTCGGCTTTCTGCTGCTGCTGGCCTGCGTGAACATCGCGAACCTGCTGCTTGCCAAAGCTACGTCGCGCGTGCGTGAAATCGCCGTGCGGCAGGCGCTGGGCGCAGCCCGCGGACGCATCATCAGCCAACTGATGACCGAAGCTGCGGTCATCGGCTTGCTGGGCGCGGCTTTCGGAGTGGCGCTTGCGTTCTGGGGAGTGCGCGCTGCCGCACTGGTTTTGCCCAGCGCGCTGCCGGGCGTGCGAAACGTTGAGCTTGATGGCTGGGTGCTCGGCTTCGCGTTTTTTGTTTCCGTGCTTGCCGTGCTGTTGTTCGGGTTGGCTCCCGCGCTGCTCGCTTCCGTCTCCAGCATCCAAGTCAACTTGAAGCAAAGCGTCGCGCAAACAGGTGAGAGCGGCGGGCGGCTCAGGTTGCGCAGCCTGCTGGCCGGCGCAGAAATTGCGCTGGCCATGGTGCTGGTGGTCGCCGCGGGATTGCTGGTCCGCAGCCTCATCGCCATGACCTCCGTCAACCCCGGCTTTGAATCTGCGCACGTGCTGAAGGCGGCGATCTCGCTGCCGCGCTATCAATACTCTTCTCCACAGCAGTGGGCGGCCTTTTCCAGCGACCTGCTCGAGCGCATCCACGCGCAGCCCGGACTCGAAGCTTCGGCGATCGCGGTGCCGCTGCCGGTGGTCGATCAGGCTGTGAATTTGAAATTTTCAATCGCGGACCACGCGCCGTTGCCGCCCAGTTTGCCTGCGACCGCCGATTACGTGTCCGTCAGCCCTCAGTATTTCCGCGTCATGGGCATTCCCCTGGTGCGCGGCCGCGGTTTTTCCGAGGACGATTCCAGCACGCGGCCCGCGGTCGCCATCATCAGCCAATCGCTGGTGCGCGAGTACTTCAGCAACGAAGACCCGCTCGGCAAAGAGCTGGTATTCGGTTTTCCGCCGGGGCCGCCAATTGCGCACCAGATCGTCGGAGTGGTCGCCGATATTCACGATGCCGGCCTGAACCAGAATCCTGCGCCCATGATGTACGTGCCGTTTGCGCAGGCGCCATTCTGGGGCGGCGAACTGGTGGTCAACAGCACGCTTCCCGCCGCAGACGTCGTCGGCGCGATTCGGCGAGTGGTCGCCAGCATTGATAAGAACCTGCCGGTCACTGATGTCGCCGCCATGCCCGACGTCATTGCCGCTTCCGTGTCAGAGCCGCGCTTTCGCACCTGGCTGCTGGCCGCTTTCGGATTTGTGGCGCTGCTGCTGGCGGCCACCGGCGTATTCGGCGTGGTGTCGTATTCGGTCGCGTGCCGTCGCAGGGAATTCGGATTGCGCGCGGCCCTGGGAGCTTCGCCCGGTCTGATTGCCGGGCTGGTGCTGCGCGAGAGCGCTTCCACGGCCGGCACCGGCCTGCTTGCCGGCCTGGCTGCGTCGCTTGTGCTGGTGCGCTTTTTGCGCAGCGAACTCTACGGCGTTGCCGCCTATGATCCGCTGACGTTCGCTGCCGGCGCAGCGGTCTTGTTGTGCGTGGCCTTGGTTGCTTCACTCATCCCGGCATGGCGTGCCATGCGTGTTGATCCAACACTTACGTTGCGGTGCGAATAAATAAATGATGCGTGCAATTCGTGTGTTGTTGGTTCGTCTGCCTGAGCTGTGGCGCAAGCAGAGCCGCGACAGCCGGCTTCAGGAAGAGCTCTCGCACGTCATCGAAATGGAAACCGCAGCCGGCGTGGCGTCCGGCTTATCGGCTGAGAAGGCGCGGCGCGCCGCGCTGATGCGAGTACAAATGGAAACCACCAAAGAGCAGTATCGCGACCGCCGCGGCCTGCCGCCGCTTGAAACCCTGGTTCATGACTTGCGCTTCGGGCTGCGCATGCTGCGCAAGAATCCTGGCTTCGCCGCCGTTGCGCTGATCACCATCGCGCTCGGCATCGGCGCCAATACCGCCATGTTCAGCGCGGTGAACGCCGTGCTGCTGCGCAACCTGCCGTTCCCCGAACCTGACCGGCTGGTCATGATCTGGGAGAAGAACTCCGACATTCACGAGTCATTCCTCTCCGACCGCCTGCCGGCGCGGCTGCAGAGCTACCTCTACTGGCAGGCGCATGCGCAATCGTTCGATGGCATTTCAGCCGCGCTCTACGACGCCGTCAATATTTCGGGGGCTCAGAAGCCGCAGCACGTCGAGCGCGCCGCCGCTTCGCAGAATTTTTTCGCGGTGCTGGGCGTTCAGCCCGCCATCGGCCGCACCTTCACCGCCGATGAAACCAACAGCAACTCCGCGCACATGGCGCTCATCAGCTACGGGCTTTATGAACGGCAGTTCGGCAAAGCGGCTGACGTTCTCGAGCGCAGCATCAGGATTGATGGGGTTGAGCACCGCATCGTCGGCGTGCTGCCCAGGACGTTTCGCCTGCCGGCGATGTGGGGCGGGTTCGACCAGCCCAAGCCCGAAGTGTGGACGCCGCTGAACACCAGCGCATCGCAGCCGCCCGAGGTGCAGCGCCGCGACGTATTGAGCGTTTATGGACGGCTGAAGCACGGCGTCAGCTTCGATCGCGCACTCACCGAAGTTGCGCTGCTTGAAAGGCGCCTGGTACAGCAGTTTCCCAAAGATTACGACCGCTTCGGCGTCAATATGTTCACCTTGTATGCCGAAGATGTAGCGGTTGACCTGCGCAGCAGCCTGCTGGTTCTGCAGATGGCGGTGGGCTTCGTGCTGCTGATTGCGTGCGTCAACGTGGCCAACCTGCTGCTGGCGCGCGCTGCGGGGCGCCAGCGCGAAATCGCGTTGCGCGTCGCCCTGGGCGCAAGCCGCACTCGTGTTGCGCGCCAGATGCTGAGCGAAAGCCTGGTGTTCAGCTCCCTGGGCGCTGCTGCCGGCCTGCTGCTGGCATGGGGCGGCATTCAAGTGCTCGGCAAGCTCGCGCCTGAAGACATTCACGGCCTCCACGAAATGTCGCTGAACGTCCCGGTGCTTCTGTTTACCGCCGCCGTCGCGATTGTTGCGGGCCTGCTGTTTGGGCTGGCGCCTGCGTGGCATTCCACCCGGCAACTGCATGAGGCCGTCAACCGCGGCGGCCGGACGGGGCATGCCGGCATCTCACGCCGCTTCCGTAACGCGCTGGTGGTGGCTGAAATTGCGCTGGCGCTGGCGCCGCTTGCCGGCGCCGGGCTCATGATTCGCAGCTTGCGCGCGCTCAGTTCACTCGATCTCGGCCTCAATCCTCAAAACGCGCTCGACGGCCGCATTTCGCTGCCTGAAGTCCAGTACAAAACGCCCGCCGAATTGCTCAGCTTCTGCAATCAAGTGTTGGAGCGCGTGAATGCGCTGCCCAATGTCACGGCGGCGGCGCTCACCGGCTCGCCCCCCATGGAGAGCATTAACTTCACCGGATTCAGGTTGCCGGGCGACGGCGCTGACGCGCATCGCAGCACCGATATCGAAGCCGTAAGCGATGGCTACTTTGCCGCCCTGGGCACGCCGATCCTGCGCGGCCGCGCGTTTACGCGAGCGGAAGCCGAGCAGGACGCCCCGGTGCTGGTGGTGACGCAATCGCTTGGCCGGAAGCTTTGGCCGAATCAGGACCCGCTCGGCAAAGTCATGCTCTTCGGCGATAAGCCAAGCGTGGTCGTCGGCCTCGTTCCCGATACACGCATCCTTGAGCTTGGGCCGGAGGCGCGCGCCAAGGTTTACCACCCCACCCGCAGCCTGCGCGATATCACGCTGGTCGTGCGCGGCCGCGGCGACCTCGGGCGCATTGAATCGGCCATCGGCGAGCAACTGCACGCCATGGATCCCAACCTGCCGTTTTATGACGTTAACCCGCTCACCCGGGTGGTGCATCAAAGCCTGGCCCAGGAGCGCTTCACCATGTCGCTGCTGGCCGCTTTTGCCGGGCTTGCCCTCGTGCTCGCTGCCGTCGGACTTTATGGTGTGCTTGCCTATAGCGTGGTGCAGCGCACGCAGGAAATCGGCATCCGCATGGCGCTAGGCGCGCGCGCTACTGACGTGCTCACCATGGTACTGCGCCAGGGCTTTGCCGCCGTGGCCGTCGGTGTGGTGATCGGAATCGCCGGATCCCTGGCGCTGACCCGCGCCATGGCGAGCCTGCTGTTTGGCGTCGGCACACATGATCCGTTAACGTTCGCGGCCGTAACGCTCGCGCTTTGTGGTGTTGCCATGCTGGCCAGCTACATTCCCGCACGCCGGGCGGCGCGGGTTGACCCCATGGTGGCGCTGCGGCACGAGTAACGGTCAGGGGTTGAGCAGGTCATCGAACTCGGAAGAATCGATCCCGTGCAGATCGAGGGTGCGACGCAAGTTGGCCCGCAGGTCAGGCTCAACCGCCGCAATAAATGCGCGGACGCCGTCTTCCTCGGTCAGCGCTCCGCCGCTCTCCTCCGCCTGCTGGTGGGCGCGCAGTTCGGCCGCGGCGCGGACCGAATCCCTGACCGGCAGCGGCAACTGCTGCAACAGGTCGTTCCATAGCGCGAGCGTCTCGTCGGCGATTCGCATCATTCCTTGTGAGCGCCTGAAGGTGCGCCGAGGTCGCGCGCAATGCCGTCAAGCACCCCATTGATGAACTGCACCGATTCCGGGCCGGAGTATTTGCGCGCAATCTCCAGCGCTTCGTTAATGACGACAGGACGCGGCGTCTGCGGAAACGCCAGCAGCTCGGCCACACCCACCCGCAGGATGTTGCGGTCTACCGCCGGCATGCGCTCCATGCGCCAGTGCTGCGCGCGAGTTTCGATCATCTCGTCAATTTCGCTGCCGCGTTGGCTGGCGGCGCGAAACAGATCTTCGGCAAAGCCCTGCACTTCAGCCTGCACTGGATCGCGGTTCGCCCAGAAGTTGTGGCTCACCTGCTCGGCCGTCTGCTGGCCCATATCACTCTGAAACAGCATCTGCAATGCCAGTTCCCGCGATTTTCGCCTGGTGCCTGAGCGCGTCATCTGCCTCATTTGCCCTTAAAATGCGCCGCACGTTTTTCCAGGAACGCGCTGGTGCCTTCCCTCTTGTCTTCGGTGGCGCAGGCCAGGCCAAACAGCACCGCTTCCAGGTAAAGCCCTTCGCGCAGCGTCATCTCCGTGCCTTTGTTCACCGCTTCCATGCAGTACTGCACGGCCAGCGGAGCGTTGCCCACAATCTTCTGCGCAATGGCCTCGCAGCGCGGCAGCAACTCCGCCGGCGCCGTCACTTCATTCACCAGCCCGATGCGCAGCGCTTCCTGGGCTGGGATTGTCTCGCCGGCCAGGATGAGCTGCATGGCCACGCCCTTGCCCACAAGCCGCGGCAGCCGCTGAGTACCGCCGTAGCCGGGAATGATGCCGAGCTTCACTTCGGGCTGGCCAAACTTTGCGTTCTCGGCGGCAATCCTGAAGCTGCACGCCATCGCGATCTCGCAACCGCCGCCCAGGGCGAAGCCGTTCACGGCGCAGATCACGGGCTTGCCGAGGTTCTCGATCAGGTCGAGCACCGCCTGCCCGCGATGCGTGTACTCCTTGGCGCTGACCGGGTCCTGCTTGTTAAGCTCGCCGATATCGGCGCCGGCCACAAATGATTTTTCGCCCGCGCCGGTCAGGATGGCGACGCGGGTCTCGGCATCATCGCGCACTGCCGTAAACGCCTCGCGCAGCTCATTCATGGTGGCCATGTTGAGCGCGTTCAGCACCTTCGGCCGATTCACCGTGACGATGCTCAGCGCACCGCGTTTTTCAAAGATGAGATTTTCAAAGTTCATGGAGAGCGCTTCGGCCAGGG
The DNA here is from genome assembly GCA_021323935.1 of Terriglobia bacterium. Lineage (GTDB taxonomy): Bacteria > Acidobacteriota > Terriglobia > Terriglobales > Acidobacteriaceae > JAFAIN01. Next base: position 14,933 of record JAJPJZ010000098.1, read on the forward strand.
ACACGGCCAAGCTCTTCATCTTACCGAAAAGCTTCGCTCCATGCGGAACGGCTACTTGCGGCGCATCACCGGATCGGCAACGCCGGCCGACGGCTCCGATTGCCAGCGCCTGGGCGAGTCAATGTGGATGCCGAGCTGGTCAAGAACGCGCACCGCGGTGTCTTCCACGATGTCGTCCAGCGTCTCCGGCCGCTTGTAAAACGCCGGAACCGGCGGCAGGATCACGGCGCCCATGCGCGAGAGCTTCAGCATGTTTTCAAGGTGAATATCGCTCAGCGGGGTTTCGCGCACCACCACCACAAGCTTGCGCCGCTCCTTCAGGATCACGTCAGCCGCGCGATGCACCAGCGAATCCCCGAACCCGTGCGCAATCGCGCCCAGGGTGCGAACGCTGCATGGGCAAATGGCCATGCCGTCAGTCACGAACGAGCCGCTGGAAATCGCCGCCGCCTGGTCGAGCGAACCGTAGTGGAAGGCCGCAAGCCGCTGCACCTGCTCGAGCGTCATGCCGGTCTCTTCGGCGAGCGTGCGCACCCCCCATTTGCTCACGATCAGGTGAGTTTCAACGTCGGTGTTCTGCAGGAGCTGCAGAACGCGCACGCCATAGGCCGCGCCGCTGGCGCCGGTTATGCCGATAATCAGTCGCGAAGGCTGCATCTGGGGCTGCAGTGATTATCGCATCCCCGCCCGCGCCGGGCCCAGCTTTGCGCGCGACCAGCGGATTGCAGGCGCTTTTATACTGGCGCTCGGTTCGTCGGAGGTCAAGTCAACGTGAGGAAGCCATCTGCACGCCCGAAGGCGCGCGCGCCCATGCCCAGGGCGCCTGAAGAAATGCGGCAGTGGGCGGAGCTGATCGAAGCTGAAGCCCTGCAGTGGAGGGGCGTCGCAGCCCGGCCAATGTTCGGCATGACGGCTTTGTTTCGCGGGCAGCGGATTTTTGCCGCGCTTCCGCGCACTCGCGCCATCGGCAGCCCGCATTCGGTGGCGTTCAAGCTGCCTCGCAAATCCGACGTGCCCGAGGATGAAATGCGCATCATCCCGGATCGCCCCGGCGCAAAATGGCTGACGTTTGAACTCGCATCCGGCCGCGACATCGCCGGCGCAATCACCTGGATCAGGCGCGCCTACGACCAGGCGCGGTGACTCACGCGCCGCCTCCGGTGTGGCGCTGCGCGATGGGCCGCGCAAACGCGTTCGGCGGGTTATGCGTGCTGAACGTCACGATCTTGCGATACAGCTCCGCCGATTGGCCGTCGCCCAGCTTCTCATGCGCTTCGGCTTCAAGCAGCAAAATGAACGGATCGCGCTGGTCGGCGTTCTGTAAATCGGCGAGCGCCGTTTTGTAATCGCCCAGGTAGAACGCCACGTAGCCCGTCAGGTAGGGCACAAAGCGCGCCTGGTCAGGATTGCTGCCCTTATCAAAAATAGCTTTTGCCGCGGCGAGGTGTTTCTCGGCTTCCTCTTTCTGGCCGCGGCGCGCCGCTACCCGCGCCTGCGCGTTCTCCCAGCGAAACTGCCAAAGATCGTTGCAAGCCGCCGAGATGTTCGGCTCCTTGATGCCGGTTTCGTATCCGGTGCGATACCACTTCAGAGCGTCGCCCGGATCATTCGCTTCCAGGTAGATTCGCGCCAGTTCATCGGCCGTTTCACCGGCGTCGTAATAGTAAGGGGCGCCGATCTGCTGATCGAATGCCATCTTCTCGTATTTTTCGGCGTCTTTGCCGTCGTTGGTGAACGCGTAGGAAATCGCCATCGACTTCAACGCCTGAATTTTGCCCTGTCCTTGCGCCGCATCAATTGCCTTGGCGAACTGCTGGCGAGCGCCGGCGTAGTCGCCTTTCAGGTCAAGCGCGGTGCCCGCGCCCAGGTAAGGCTGCGGCGCGTTGGGCGCGAGCTCGTGCGCCCGCTGGTAGAGCGTGATCGCCTCATCGAGCTTGCCTTCACCCGCCGCCTGCCGCGCCTGGCGCATGGCGTCCGTCGCCTCAGCGGGCAGCGTGGCCTGGTTGTTGCCGCCGGCGGCTCGGCTGGTGCATGGACCTGGCTGGCCGTTTGGATTCTGCGCCTGGGCGATCGCGCACAGCGCAACAACGAACAAAGGCAGAACGCGTTTCATGGCGTCGGAATTATAGAAGAAGACACCGGGGGAAAGCCGCTTTCGCTGAAGGCGGCAAGCTCACTCGGTGAACGCCACCGACTGCACGCCCGTGACCTCAAAGCGCTTGCGGCACCTGATGTTCTTGCACATCACCAGGTCATCGCGACGCACCATGTAGTTGCGCGCCTTGGCAAACTTGGCGCGATCGCGTTCATCGGCGCGAGGAGGCAGTTGCCGCTTCTTCGTCCTCACCAGCCACGAAAGCTCGTAGTCTTCCGCCTGGCGACAGTGCGGGCAGGTCAGGCGCGCAGGTTTTTTTGACTCGCGCTCGTCATACAGGTCTCGCTCATCAAGCGCCATATCGCTATCATAAACTCTCGCGGCGCCCCTGGCGTTCGCAAGGCGAATGACCATGCCGAAGAAAAAGCCACGAGCGTTCCGTGCCAGCAAAGTGGTGAAAGAAATGGCGCGCGAGCAGATCGGCTCTCCGCCGCCCACCCGCGCGGTGCCTGAAAAGAAAACCAAGCCTCCCCGGCACAAGCCCACGCTGAACGATCTGCTGAGCGAACAGTAAGAGCCTTCGGCTAAATCGGCGGCCCGGGCGGGGCGCCTGAAGGTTTCAGCCGCGGCACGTTGGCTTTCGGATCGCGACGAAACGCGGCAATCTCCATGGCCAGCCGGTGCTGCATCGCGTTGGGACCGCGCGCCACTCGCCCTTCGACTTTGTCCACGCCCATCCAGCCAATCGATTGCGCTTCAGGCGTGGCATTGCTGTCAGCCGCCAGGATCATGAAGCGCTCGGCCAGCTCGGTTTGCACTACGCCGCCCAGCAGCCCGGGGGTCGTCTCTCCTGATTGCGGAAACACTGCGTCAACCAGGCTGTTGACCAAGTCCGTTGGCGTAATGGCATTGTGGTCTTCATGCTGAATGGTGATGAGCCGCTGAACGCGCGAAGGTTCCAGCAGCCCGCCAATCACCAGCTCGCACACTGCGCGCGCGCCGTCTTCCGGCGAAAACAAGTATCCCGCCGACGAACGGAAGCGCTCCGGGTCGCCGCCAAATCCAGGCCCATCAAACGGCGCCAGGATTTGCCAAAGTTCAGGCCGCACATCGAGCTGTTGCGCATCAAGCGCCTGCATCAGCGCCGCCAGCGCGCTCCGCTGCACCTCGCCCGGGTACACGCTGATGGGCGTTTGCCCGTCGCCTTTGAGCGCCGGCGGAATCTCCGCGCCGCCGACCATATTGACCACGGCATTGAGCTGGTACTGATGGAACATGTAGACCAGCGGGAACAGATTTCCTAAATCTGACCATGGCTCGCCGGCCGGCAGCATGTTGGCGCCAAAATTCTTCAGCAGCGCTGCGCGCAGCTTGTACATGTCGCCGAGTTGAGCGATGGGATCGCTGCCATCGTCATACGCCACCCATCTCGGGTCCTGCGAGCTGCCCCACACCCGCTTGGCGTCAATGGCTTCGCGCTTCACGATCGCATCCAGCCGGCGCCGCTCCTGTTCGGGGGAGGCATTCGGCTGGCCCTGGCTGTAGCCCCACTCGATCGCCCACTTGTCGTAGGAGCCCACGCCCTGCATCCAGGCATCGCTCATATCTGCCGACCCGTCTGCCCTGATCTTGATTCGCGGCGCGTAATACTCCATCACCGAACCGCGCCCGTAGCGGCTGGCAATGAAGTTGTGCTCCAGGCCGAGCGTGTGCCCAACCTCATGCGCCGCCAGCAACGCCTCGCGGTTCAGCATGACCTGCTGGTCTGAAGTTTGCGGATCCAGCGCGTCGAACTCCGCCCAATCGCTGCCCGCGAGCTCATCATCGTCTCGCCCGCCCGGCCCGGCTTGCGCGCCCGCAGGCTGCGTCGCTTCCCAAAAACGATGTTGTGTCCTCATGCGGTGCGAATCGAGCTGCGCCACCGCATGAATAATCTCGCCCGTGCGGGGATCAACCTGCGATTGCCCCACCGACCATCCGCGCCCCGCCCGGTTCGTCCACTGGATTGTCGAATACCGCACATCCAGCGGATCTGCGCCCGGCGGCAAATCCTCGATGCGGAACGCATTCAAAAATCCCGCCTGGCGAAAGGCGTCGTTCCACCACGAAGCCCCACGGCGCAGCGCCGAGCGCACCGGCTCCGGCACCGCCGGATCCAGGTAATACGTAATCGGCTTGACCGGCTCGCTCACCGCCGCGTTGGGATTTTTTTTCTGCAGCCGCCAGCGATCAATGAATGCGCGCGTAAACGGTTTATCGAACGGCTGCGAAAAATCCTCAAACGCCGGCCCAAAAAACCCTACCCGCGGGTCACGCTCGCGCGGCTCAAATCCAGGCTCGGGCATCTGCACCAGCGATTGATGCTGCCGCACCGTCAGCGCGCGCGCGTCCGGCTGGTTCAGGTTCTGGCCGCCGTCGGAAGCAAAGGTCAACAACGCCTCCAGCTCCGTGTTCAGCGGAAACGCCTTGGTGTGCTCCATGTCAACAACGCTGCGTCCTTCATCCAGCCGCCACGACGCCGTGGGAGCCGCGGCCCGCGCTCCCGGGATGGTCACGGCCAGGTTCTGCCCCGGTTGCCGCAGGCGCCCCATGAGGTTGAAGGCGTCGTGCATCAGGAGCGGCGTCGCGTTTACCAGCACCGTTCCATCCTGCTCCGCCTCAATCGGCATCGCCACAATCACCGACGTGGGAAAGCTCAGCTCCACCGAGTGCTTCAGCTCGGGCGAGCCATTGGTTGCGCGGAAGCGCTCGTTCTCTTCCACCAGCAGCACGCGCGGGCCGACGCGCATAAAGCGCGCCACCGCCGACCCTCCAAAGCTGCTGCGGTCAGCCATGACGTCGAGCGTGCCGATGCCGCTGCCGAGCGACGCAAAGTAAAGAAATTCGCGATCGAGCGCCTGCTGTGAAAGCTCAAGCAGCAGCGCCCCGCGTCTTGCGTCCCAATAAAAAGGAACAAAGCCGTCGCGCTTCTGCAGGCCTGCGGTGCGCGCGCTCATCGACTGCATCTCACCGCCGCCAGCGCGCTGCGCGCCCCCAGCCGGCTGCGCCACGGCTCCAATCGACATCACCACCAGCCACGTAACCGCCATCACTTTGCGCATTGAGCGCTCCCTAAATGATTTTTTCAGAGCGCGCATTGTAGCGCATGCCGAACTCCGAATCGAACCCGCTGCGCCGCTGCCGGCCCACGCCTCTCAACCCGCTGCCGGCGCTAAACTAATCTCATGTCACTCGCTACTCTCAGTCCCGGCCGCACCTGGGGCTTTTACCTGGGCGGCAACTGGATCACCGATCGCGACAGCGAGCCGGTCCTGTCGCCCTTCGACCAAAGCGTGATCGCCGCCGTTCCGAACGCGACCCCGGCCGACCTTGAGCGCGCCATCACCGCCGCCGTCAGCGCCTTCGAGCTCACCCGCAAAATGTCGAGCTACGAGCGCCAGCAGATTCTGCGCAAAATTTCAGCCGCCATCACGGCCCGCCGCGAAGAGCTCGCGCAAACCATGTCGCGCGAAGCCGGCAAGCCCATCAAGGCGGCCCGCGTTGAAGTGGATCGCGCCGCTTTCACTTTCGATCTCGCCGCCGAAGAGAGCACGCGCCTCACCGGCGAATGGCTGCCGCTCGACCAGCAGCCCGCGTCCCGCGGCCGCTACGGCATCCTGCGCCGCTTCGCCATCGGCCCCATCGCCGCCATCACGCCATTTAATTTCCCGCTCAACCTGGTGGCGCACAAGGTCGCGCCCGCCATTGCCTGCGGCTGCACCGTGGTGCTCAAGCCCGCGCCCCAAACGCCGTTCAGCGCGCTCCTGCTCGCCGAACTCATCCACCGGGCGGGCTGGCCCGAAGGCGCGCTGAGTATCCTGCCTATGTCGAATGAAACCGCCGCGCCGCTCATCACCGATGATCGCCTCAAGCTGCTGAGCTTCACCGGGTCAGGCGCGGTAGGCTGGAAGCTGAAGCAGCAGGCCGGCAAGAAGCGCGTGGTTCTTGAACTCGGCGGCAATGCCGGCGTCATCATCCACTCCGACGCCGATCTCGCCTACGCCGCCGCGCGCTGCATCGTCGGCGGCTTCTCCTACCAGGGACAGAGCTGCATCTCCGTGCAGCGCATCTTTGTGCATCGCGCCGTCTTCCAGCAATTCGTCGAAGTTCTGGTTGCCGGCGTCAACCAGCTCTCCACCGGCGATCCCGCCGATGAGCGCACCGACGTCGGACCCCTCATCCGCCTCTCCGACGCCGAGCGCGTCGAATCCTGGATCAACGAAGCCGTCGCCTCCGGCGCGCGCGTGCTCACCGGCGGCCGCCGCCGCGGCAGCCTCATCGAGCCCACCGTGCTGGTCAACACCAGCCGCGATATGCGCGTCAGTTGCATGGAAGTTTTCGCACCGCTCGTGCTCTGCGAGCCTTACGACGATTTCGCCGACGCCGTCCGCCGCGTCAACGATTCGCAGTTCGGCCTGCAGGCGGGCGTGTTCACCCGCGACGCTCAGCTCATCGATTATGCGTACCAGGAGCTGCAGGTGGGCGGCGTCATCGCCGGCGATGTTCCCACCTGGCGGCTCGACAACATGCCCTACGGCGGCTGGAAAGACTCCGGCCTCGGCCGCGAAGGCGTGCGCTACTCCATCGAAGAAATGACCGAACGCAAACTGCTGGTCATGGCCACGTAAAGCCATCGACGCCGCGTCATCGTCGCAGAACGACGGCAGGTTTAATCAGGCTGGTCGAACTTCTTCCTGGGTGTCGCGCGGGTTAGATCCAATCTCATTCGATTCCTATAGCGCCCGCCCCGTTCGGATTGGATAACAGTAAGCAATGACCAGGCGAAATGCCAAACCCTTTGGGGTGCACCCATATTCCTTTTTCATCAATCTGCACAAACGTTCGGTCATTTAAGTACAGTTTTCCGGAGAAGGAGATTGAGCGACTATTCATGAAGCGAACTGTGAGTTCATTACCGTCATCATCCGTTAACCTGATTGTGCTCTTGTCGGGGCGCGGGGCCGAAAGCGGATCGAATAGAGAATTCCTGCGTATGCGGAAATAATTACGGTCTATGTCGGCAACAACCTCGCCGTGTTTACCCGTAGCATGGGCGTGTAGTGCGGCACTCCCGTCAGATGCCCGAGAAATTCCGAGCAAAACAGGATCAGTGTCGGAAGGAGGGTGAAGCAACTCGATCACCCTAATCATCGTCCCGTATCCGACGACGTTCACCCCGCCCAAGTACACCTTGAGCGCGCCCTGCCTGGCCGGGTATTTGTCGCATGGCCCCGGCGGGTCGGGATCATTGGCAGGGATAAGAATGCCGTTTAGTTTGAGCAACTCCCTGCCGTCTTGAATCGAGTGCACCTCGATGATGAAGAACACACCGAGTGCAACCACCACTGAGGTTACGCCGGTCACCCACCCGCGATAGGTTTTTTTTACGGACCACTTCTGCAATCTCAAGAAACCTGACGTCAGAAAAAATGCAACGCCCCAGGCAATGCCGACAATCAGCATGGCGTAACTGACGGCAAAAAATACTTCTGGAACAGGCGGGGCATAGGCTCCGAGACCAACCGAAACACCAGCAATCCACAGCGCGGCAATGAACC
>JAJPJZ010000176.1 GCA_021323935.1 Terriglobia bacterium
CGCTTTGCCTTCAAGGCGCACCAGGCCATCACGCATTTTCGCCAGCTTCGCGAATGCGCCCAGCTCGTCAGCGATTTCCTTGCAGCGCTGAATCCATTTGCCGCGGCGCGGAAGCTTGGCCCGGTGCTGTTCCAGACGCCGCCGCACCTGAAGTGCGACGTTGAGCTGCTTGGCGAATTCGTCGCCGTGTTGCCGCGCAGCGGCCATTTCGCCTTTGAATTTCGACATGAGAGCTGGTTCGCAGCCCCGGTTTACGACCTGCTGCGCGAACACAACCTGGCGCTCTGCATGGCCGAATCGGAGAAGCTCGAAGTGCCGCGCATCCGCACTGCCGATTTCGTGTACCTGCGGCTGCGCCGCGAGCCATACGATGCCGCTTCGCTTGCCGAAATATCAAAGCAGGCGCGGGAACACGTCAACAGCGGCGCCGATGTGTTTGCCTACTTCAAGCATGAAGATGATCCCATGGGCGCGCTCCACGCCGAGCTTCTACTCGAAGGCAGCTCCGCCACGCTGGCGTAGCGCCGTCGCAAACCTGTGGATCGCTCAGTGAATCCTGGTTGCTATCTCATCCGGGCGCTTGGCCGAGGCACAATGAACGTGTGCCTGCCGCGCGCACTGCCGCCGCCGATGAAGGCCTGCTGCTCTCGTTCTTCGACTACCTGAAAGTCGAAAAAGGGCTGCGCCCGCTGACCGTCGAAGCTTACCGGCGCGATCTCGCTCAATTCGGCGAATGCCTGCGCAAGCGCCGCCGTACGCTGGCCCAGGCGCGCCGCGAAGACGTACGCGCATTCCTCTCGCGCGGCCTGGCTGATGGGCTCGATAGCCGCTCGGCCGCCCGCAAACTCGCTGCCTTGCGGCACTTCTACAAGTACCTGCTGCTCGACCGCGTTACCGAGTGCGATCCCACGCTGGACATCGAAACCCCGAAGCAGTGGAAGGTGCTGCCCAAGTCACTTGCCCCGAGCGAGGTGGCAGCGATGCTCTCCGCGGCCGCCGAGGGCAAGAATGACTCGAAAGTGGCCGCCGCGCTGCAGGAGCGCAACCTGGCTATTCTGGAGGTCCTGTATGCCGGCGCGTTGCGGGTCAGCGAGTTGACCACGGCGCGAACCGAGGACTTGAAGCTCGATCTCGGCATCATCCTGGTGCGCGGCAAGGGCGATAAGGAACGCATTGTGCCGCTCGGCGCAGCGGCGCAGCGCGCCATCTCTAATTACCTGCGCTCGGGGCGGCGCACGTTGCTGGGCGGCAAGATTTCGCCGCTTCTGTTCGTTGGCCGCGGAGCAAAGCGGCTGAGCCGCCAGCGTATCTGGCAGATGGTGAAGCGCGCCTCGGAAGCCGCCGGGCGCCACGCCAGCCCGCACATGCTGCGCCACAGTTGCGCCACTCACATGGTGGAGCGAGGCGCTGACTTGCGCACGGTTCAAACGATTCTGGGCCACGCCGATATAGCGACCACGCAGGTATATACGCACGTGGCCACAGATCGGCTCAGCAGTGTCTACCGCGCGCACCATCCCCGGGCGCGGGCAAAGCAGGAGCAACCGTGAAGGCTGCCGCTGCGCATCCCTGCGACCGTGCGGTCCGCGATTTTCTGGCCGAACTGCATCGCCGCAGCGCGTCTGTTCATACCGTGGCGGCGTATCGCAAAGACCTCACAGCATTCGCCGCTTACATCGGCAGCCAGCCGCTTGACGCCATCGACCACACGCGCATCCGCAGCTATCTTGCGCAGCTCTACGAGCGCGGACTGCAGAAATCGTCGGCGGCGCGCGCTCTGGCGGCGCTGCGGTCGTTCTTCCGATACCTCGCTCGCGAAGGCGTGCTGCAGACGAACCCGGCGGCGCTGGTCGCCACTCCCAAACTGCCCAGGCAACTGCCGCGCGTCCCCACGATTGAAGAAATGGCCGGCGCACTGCAACCACAGAGCAGTGACGATTCAGTATTTCCCGAACGCGACGCCGTCATCCTCGAGCTGCTGTACGGCTCCGGCCTGCGCAACTCAGAACTGGTTGGGCTTGAGCTTGGCCAAGTGGATTGGCCGCATCAGCGTCTCCTGGTTCGCGGCAAAGGCAGCAAGGAACGCTATGTGCCGTTCAGTGACTCGGCTGCTCAAGCCATCCGGCAATACCTCCCGAAGCGGAATGCTGCGGTCATGGCCGCCAGGCAGCGCCGCGCACCGGCGCGCACCCGTTCCGCGGCCACTCGCGTCGAGCGCCATTCGGCGCTGCTGGTCAATGCGCGGGGCGGCAGGCTGACCACGCGCAGTGTCGGACGCATCGTCAAGCGGATTGCAGTGGCGCGCGGACTCTCGCCTGACGTGCATCCGCACACGCTGCGGCATGCCTTCGGCACGCATCTGCTCGAAGAAGGCGCTGACCTGCGCGCCATCCAGGAAATGCTGGGGCATCAGCGCCTCTCCACCACCCAGCGCTACACTCAGCTTTCCGTCAAACACATCATGCAGGTGTACGACGACACTCATCCCCGCGCCAAGTGACGTGCTTCCATGGACGAACGCCCGGCGTAATCATGGCTGCATCGCGATAGAGGCCCGCCGCTGAAATTGACCGCCTTCGCGCGAGCCAAGTAGAATCTGCATATCGCGCGCTGCTGCCCCCTCGTTCAACGGCAGGACAGCTGACTCTGGATCAGCATATCGGGGTTCGAATCCCTGGGGGGCAGCCAATCAGCTCAATCACTTGCCAGGGCTGTTCCGGCACCCTGGCCGTGGGCAGTACGTCGACATTCACCATCTTTCTGCCGGAGCGCCAAGCGTGGCGCGCAAGCCTTTCATCAGTAGCATCAGGTGGAGTTCAAGGCCAGGGCAGCTCTCAAAGCCGAATTTGCGGTAGAAGGCGCGGCTTCCTCGTCGATGGCGCGAACCGGACGGCGCGGCCGCCTGCTAAGGCGATCGCCGCCCTTCAGAACTCGACCCCTTGCGTTGTCATTACGCCGGCACGAAGCGCGCTGCTCCAAACCGGCACAATACCCTGGCGGCCCAGAAACGCACGAGCCGGCCAGTGGCCTGTCCCGCATCATGCCCGGCGTTCCGGCTGCTTGACGGAAGCCGCTCACGGCAAACGGCGCCGAGCATTTAGACTCTCACTCTGGCGATTTTGCGGCTGGGACGTGAGCGCCCCTGCCTCTGAACTTTCCAGAGCTCACCATGGCTGATGATCGAAGTTCGACGCTGAAGGTCAATGCCGGGCAGCAGATCCCGTCGCCGCGCGGCGGCGCGGTGCAGGTGTTCGTGGCCACGACCGTGATGCTGTCATTCATCTCGTTCTGGCGGGCGGCGGCCATTGTTCTCTCCGACCTTGCCTCGTCGGCGTACTACGTTGGCGGCGACACCGAGAACATCGTCGGCAAAAGCGCGCCGTGGTTTGTGCTGGCCGTGATGTTGTTCAGCTACGCGGTGCGGGCGCTCTACATTGAATCGAGCTCGATGTTCGTGCGCGGCGGCGTGTACCGCGTAGTGAAAGAGGCCATGGGCGGCACGCTGGCCAAGTTTTCAGTCTCGGCGCTGCTGTTCGATTACATCCTGACCGCGCCGATCAGCGCCGTCGCGGCAGGCATTTACCTTGCCGGCTTCCTCAAGGACGTGGCGGGCTATTCCGGCTATGCGCTGCACTACAACGACAATTACTTCGCCGCCGGGTTTGCCGTGCTGATCGAGCTGTACTTCTGGTGGAAGAACATCCAGGGCATCCACGAATCCAGCGACAAGGCCATGAAGATCATGAAGATCACCACCGTCATGGTGGTGATCCTGATCGGCTGGTCGATCTACACGGTGTTAAAACTGCACGCGCACCTGCCACCGCTGCCCTCGCCGCACAACTTCGCCATCGTTAAAGGCGAGAACAAGACCGACGAAGCGCTGGGCTGGCTGCACGGCTCCTGGGTGCAAGGGGTGATGCCGTTGATCCTGCTGATCGGGTTTGGCCACGCGGTGCTGGCCATGAGCGGCGAAGAGACGCTGGCGCAGGTCAATCGCGAAATCGAAAGCCCCAAGCTGAAGAACCTGGAAAAAACCGGCTTCATCATTTTCGTTTACAGCCTGCTGTTTACCTCGCTGGTGTCGTTTTTTGCCGTGATGATCATTCCGGACGCGCAGAGGCCGCAATTTTTCGGCAACCTGATCGGCGGGATTGCGATGTTCCTGGCCGGGCCGATGCCGGCAAAGCTGCTGTTCCACGCATTTGTCGTGGTGGTGGGCGTGCTGATCCTCGCCGGCGCCGTGAACACCGCAATCATCGGCGCCAACGGCGTGCTGAACCGCGTGGCCGAAGATGGCGTCCTGACCACGTGGTTTCAGCGCCCGCATAAACGCTACGGCACCAGCTACCGAATCATCCACCTGATTGTTGCGCTGCAGGTGGCCACCATCGTGATCAGCCGCGGCAACGTGTTCCTGCTGGCCGCTCTGTACGCCTTCGGCGTGATCTGGAGTTTTTCGTTCATGGCGCTTTCCGTGATGGTGCTGCGCTTCAAGCAGGCCGACGCCAAGCGCGAATGGAGGGTGCCCATCAATCCGCGCATCGGCGGGCGCGAGGTCCCGGTCGGCTTGATGGTGATTGCAGCAGTGCTGTTCGCCACCGCCATCATCAACCTGTTCACTAAGCCCGACGCAACCATCGCCGGCGTGGGTTTCAGTTGCGTGTTCTTTGTGATCTTCACGATTTCAGAGCGGCATGAACACAAGGTGCGCGCCGCGGCTGAAAACATCGAACAGTTTCGCGTCAGCGAGCGCGAGGACCTGGACACGGCGGCCATCGCGGTTCGTCCCGGCAACATCCTGGTGGCAGTGCGCGATCCGCGTAATCTCGGCTACCTGCAGCAGGTGCTGCATGACACCGACACCACGCGCCAGGATGTGGTGGTGATGACGGCGCGCCTTTACCATCGCGAGCACAGCTTCGGCGGCTCAACCCAGATGGAAGCCAAGTACGTCTTCGATCTTTACGAGCAGGAGCTGTTTACCCGCGTGGTTGCGGTGGCCGAAAAAGAAGGTAAGCCGGTGCACTTGCTGGTAGTTCCGGGAACCAACGTGTTTGACACCATCGTAGGCACGGCGCAGCGGCTGCAATCGAGCATGATCGTCAGCGGGCTCTCACAGCAGTTAACGGCTGACGAACAGGGCAAGTTTACCGGCGACGCATGGGAGCGCCTGCCCGAGCCGCGCGCCTCAATGACGTTGCAGATCGTCGCGCCCAGCGGCGAGGCGCACCGCTACGAACTGGGGCCGCACACGCCGGGCCTGCGCAAAGACGACCTGGTGCTGGTCCACGATGTTTGGCTGGAGCTTACCGCCATGCCTGAGTTCCGCAAGCTGCACCACTACCACGTAATCTCGGTCGCGGTGGAGCGGCTGCGGCGCGACCTGCACAACAGCGCGCGGGCTGAAGTTCTGGGCGAACTGAGTAAAGACCTGGACAGCCCCAACGACTGATGCGCAGCGGCATCATTGCTGGCGCAGCGCGACCGCCGGTCAACCCTCATGGCGCGCTGTGCAGGCAGATAGCAGGCCGCAATCGTGATGCTGATCAGCAGCGCGGCGACGCCGGCAAAGGTCGAGGGATCATGAGCGCTGACGCCGAATAACTGGCTTGCCATCAGCCTTGTGAGCACGAGCGCAGCGGCCGTGCCGGCAATCGCGCCCAAGGCCGCCATTTTTGCGCCTTCGGTCAGCACCATACGCAAAATGTCTTTGCGGCCGGCGCCGAGCGCCATGCGCACGCCAATTTCCTGCGTGCGCTGGCCCACCAGATATGACGCCACGCCGTAGGTGCCGACGCACGCCAGCACCAGCGCCAGCGCCGCCAGCCCGGCGAGCAGCACCATGGTCACGCGCCGCGCAGCCATGGAGCGGCCCCACACTTCATCCATGGTGTCCACGTTGTAAACCACTTCGCGCGGGTCGGTGCGCCTCACCGCATCGCGAACTGCGCTCATCACCGCGGCAGGATCGCCATACGTCCGCAGGACTACAGCTACGCCGCCGGCCACCATGGGCATCAGCTTCTCAGGCAGCTGCATGAACGGATAAAAGAACTGCGGCTCAATGGCCGCTTTGGGATCACCGGCCGGGCCCCACTGTTTCACGTGTTCGACTACGCCGACAATTTGCGCCTGCACGTCGAACTGCTCCAGGTTGACCAGCTTGCCGATTGCGTCCTGTCCCGGCAAATAAGTGCTCGCGAAATCGTTATCCACCACGATGACCCTGGGCGCGTGTTCGTCATCCTGCGGGCCGAGGAAGCGCCCGCGCAGCAGGGTGATCCCCATCGCCTGCTGAAAGCCGGCTTCAGCCAGGTAAAACATTGCGGCGTGCATGTCATTGTCATTCGCGGGCTTGGGTTCGCCCTGGATCCACAGAGGCAGCGACGAATCGTGGATCATGGGCCGCGAGCCCAGCGTTACCGAAACTGCCTGCACGCCGGGCACGTGCTGCATGGTTTGGTCGAACTGCCGCAGGCGGGCGCGGGTTTCGGCAGCGGTGGTATTCGGGGTAGCCGGCATCGAGAGCGAGAACGTTATCGCTTGGCTTGGATTGAAGCCGGGGTCCACGCGCCAAAGCGCAGCCAGCGTGCGTACCATCAGCCCGGCGCCGACCAGCAACACCAGGGCGACCGCAACCTCGGCAGCGATGAACAAGCCGTGCAGGCGGCGGCGAACCCCGCTGGTGCCGCGGCCGGCCTCCTTGAGAACGTCAACCAGGTTGATGCGGGTGGCCTTGAAGGCCGGCGTCAGCCCAAACAGGGTTCCGGCGGCAAATGAGAGTGCGATCGAGAACAGCAGCACTCTGCCGTCAATGGCGACTTCGCTGATGCGGGGCACGGACGCGGGGATGAGCTTCAGCCCGGTCTTCAGGCCTGCGAACGCCAGCAGCACTCCGGCCGCGCCGCCAATCGCAGCCAGCATGATGCTTTCGGTAAGCAATTGCCGCATCAGTCGTGACTGATTGGCGCCGAGCGCGGCACGGACGACCAATTCGCGCGAGCGCGCCACCGAACGCGCCAGCAGCAGGCTGGCCACGTTCGCACACGCAATCAAGAGCAGGAAACCAACGGCCGCCAGCAAGACCAGGAGCAGGGGCTGTACGTCGCCCACCTGGTCGTCCTTCATGGAGATGACTTTGATGGCCAGGTCCTTGTCAGCTTCAGGAAATGCGGCCGCAAGGTTCTGCGCGATCGTGTTCATCTCGGCCTGCGACTGCGCCCGCGACACTCCGGGCTTCAGCCGGCCAAAGGCGCGCGCGCTGACCGAAATGCGGCGATCGAGAAATGACGGGTCGTTCCACTGGCCAATGGGTGTGTACACGTCGCGGCTGTTGCCGTAGAAGGTGAAATCGGCGGCAATGACGCCCACCACGGTATAGGCGCGGCCGTTCAACACAATGCTGCGGCCAATTACATCGGGCGAAGATCCAAATTTGCGCTGCCACACGCCCCCGCTCAGGATGACGACCGGGGCTGCGCCGATGTGGTCATCATCAGCGCGGAAGGTGCGGCCGAGGATAGGATTCACCTGCAACGTGGAAAAAAATCCGGCGGAAACCATGTAGCCGCTCAACCGCTCACCCTCATCGGCGCCCACCAGGTTGTAATCCTGGCTGCGATACACGGCCATTGACGCGAACGAGCGCGCCTGGCGCTGCCAATCGAGAAAATTGAGGTAAGAAATCGGCTCCTTGCCCGAGGCGGGCGTGCTGCCATACAGGGCCACCAGTTCGCCGGAGTGGGGATAAGGCAGCGGGTTCAGCAGCACACCGTTCACCACTGAGAACAGCGCGGTGTTGGCGCCGATGCCGAGCGCCAGCGTCAGCACGGCAATTGCGGCGAAGTCTGGAGCTTTTGCCAGCGATCGCAGGCTGTAACGCACGTCAGAGTAGAGGTCGTGCATAGCGCCGATAATTAAAGCAGATTTCTGCGCAGGGCAGAATTCCAAGGCGAGTGATTAAAAATCGACGTGCAGCCGCGCGCCCGGAACCACCACCGGCCCGCGATCACGGTTGTAGCCGGGATTTGCGATTTCCTGGACATCGATGCCGGCGAATACTCCCCGCCAGAGGTGGGCGGTGTAATAGGCTTCCACGATCTGCTCACGCCCGTAGGTAAGAAAGCCATCGCCCAGCAGAAAGCCGCGGCCGCCCAGGCGCAGGTATTGCTGATGGTCTTTCGAGATGCCGTTAGAGACGAAAGCGACGCCGAGTTTATCGAGCTTGCGGTGCCAGCTTGCGCCGGAGTAATCGCCGCCCGCCTCGATGGTCTGGTCCACTTCCGTATAGGCGAAGGATTCGTTGTGGCCTTCATTCCATCCCCATCGCCCAAAGAGACGCAACGAATCCGTTACCGGCTGCTCCAGGTTGATGCCGAAGCCGTACTTGATCCGGCCCTGTCGGCGGGTGTTTTCGATGATCGGCCGGCTATCGAGTCCGCTGAGGAAGCGCGCAATGGACTCGCGATAGTTGCCCATGTTGGCGTCGTTCACGAACGTCAGCAGGCGAACCACGGCGGGCCGGTTCAGCAGGCGATGCGAAGCCATTTCGAATTCAATGTTCTCGCTACGGGCGCGACTGAAGTCCCAATCAAGATCGATGCCGTTCGCCACCTTCGGCATCAGCATCTCGGCAAATCGTGCCGCAAAGCCGCCGTCGTGATACTCAACCAGCGCGCCCCATGTGTAGCCCCGCGTATCGGCGGCGTAGTCGAAGGCGCCGTTGTTGTCCACCGTCCAGTTCATGAATTGCAGGTGGCTATCGCTGCCGACTGAGTTGACGTCGAAGAAATCAGCGGCGCTGAACTTGCCCAGGCGGAATTCAAGCCGGCGAACGGGGACGGAAGTTGAAAGCGAAAGCCAGTTCCGGGCGGCCTCGGCGCGTTTCGGAGAAAGCGGGATGGTCTGGTGAAGCATGACGCGTGCCAGGTACGGAGTTGCCCCGAGCGCAGGATTGCGCACTACATCGAGGTTCGTGAATCCCGCCAGGCCCAGCGCATCGCTGATGCCGCGGCCGCCCGTGGTCTCGACGTCGAGCAGCAGGTCAGTGTCGCGTGTCAGTAGAAAGCCGGTAAATAAAGTTGCGACGTGTGATGTGGCCTTCTCGTAGCGAGGCCGCAAGCTGTTTGCGCCGCTGTAGAGAGCGCGAAAATCAGGGTGCGCCTGGAAGATGACGTTGACCTGCCCTGAAAGCCACCAGCGGCCGGTCGGAGGGTGATCGAACATCGTGACCGGGTCCGGCGGTTGCTCCGCAGGCTGCTGCGCGTTGGCAAACGCGGCAATCAGCAACAGAAGCAGCATTACGAGCAGCACGCGCATGGGGTGGTTTTCGAGCGAATGGTAATGGCGATCCCGGAACGAACGACTCAGGGCCGAAGGCGGCCAGGCGCGGCGTCGCCCCGAGGCGCCATCGTCGCAAAAGACATCATTGCACGCCGGCGAACTTTTTCCTGATCGCGACGGTGCGGTCAAGCTCGTCAACCGCCTGCAGGATTTTCAGTTCAAGGTCGTGCTCAGGATGCGTGGTGCGCAAGAACTCGTGGACAGCGGCGTCGGACTCAGGCGACTGCTGCCCGTCGATGAAGGCGTTCAGCCAGTTCACCAGGAAAAATATCTTGCGCTCGCGCTTCACCCGCGGCAGCGCGTCGAGAGCCGGACGCAGGTAAGGCGCAGTCAACTGCGACTGGTTCCACCAGTTGAAGGCGCCGAGGCTCTGCTCAATCCAATCTTCAGGGCGCGCGGCATTGTGCATGTATTCGTCGAAGTAGTGCTGCTTGACCGCCGCATCCGGGCGCGCAGCCTCGGCCACGTAGGCATACTTTACGCCGTCGCCAGTGTGATCGCGCCCGCGTTCGGCCGCAAAGATGGCGTTCGCGTCGGTATCGCCGAGTGCCAGCAGCGTGGTCACCAGGTTCCAGCGATCGAGCTCGCGCAGCTCAACCCCCGGCACCGAGAGCTTGCCGGCGAGCAGGTCTTTCAGCGCCTGCCGCCCTGCCGGGCTCTCGGCCATGGCGCGCAGCGCGCGAAACCAGATGATGCGCAGCCCGGGCTCATCCGAATGCTGCATCCGATCGAGCGCCGCCGATTCAAACCCTGGCACGAGCTCGGTGCGCTGGGCCGTGCTGACGTAGCGATGCAGCGCGGTTACGGTGTGCTGCGCGATCGATTGCGTCAGCGATTCGTCCGTCTCCTGCGGCAGCAGCTTCCTGGCTGCATCAAGGTAGGCGGCGGGATCAACGTCGGCCACGCGCACGCCTTCCCACAGCGAACCCCACAGCAGCGGCCGCATGTGCTCCGCCTTTTGCAGCCAGCCGCCCAGCACGGCGTCGCAGCTGTGCGCATCGAGCAGGAAGCGCCCATAGGCAAAGTCGAGATCGTTGGCAAACACGAATGCCGGGCAGGTGGTGCCGCGGGCTTCCGCAACTTCGGTTTCGGGCGAATCAAATTTCACCCGGAAGCGGTGCAGGTCCTGGTCATCGCGCAGCGCGACCAGCGTCGCAATCGGCCACAAGCCGCCTTCATTGAGCACATCGTGCTGCGTCAGCGCCAGCTCCGTCACTTTGCCGCCTGCGCATGACCAGCGAACGTCAACTTCGGGCATGCCGCGGTGGCGGATCCACATCTCCGACCACTTGCTCAATGACTGGCCTGAGCTGCGTTCCAGCGCATGCACCAGGTCACTCCATTCGGCATTCGAATACGCATGCTCTTTCAGGTAAAGCCGCAGGCCGTCGCGAAATTGATTGTCGCCGAGCACATAGGCAAGCTGCTTGAGCACGCCCGGCGCCTTCGAGTACACAATGGCGCCGTAGGCCGACTTGGCGTCTTTGAGGTTCGGGATGTCCTGATAGATCGGCGTGGTGCCCTTGGTCATGTCAATGGCATAAGCGCCGGGCTTGATGGCTTCATAAAAGCGCTTCCACACCGGCCAGTAATCGTCAGGATGCAAGCCGGCCAGCGTGTAATAGGCCATGTATTGCGCGAAGCCTTCCTTCAGCCACAAGTCGTCAAACCAGCGCATCGTCACCAAGTCGCCAAACCACTGGTGCGTCAGCTCATGCAGCACCAGGATGTCGCGTCCGAACATGTCAGTCTGGGTGGGCGCAGTACGAAAAAGCACTGACTCCTCGCGCAGAAATGTCGCGCCGGCGTGCTCCATGCCTCCGTAGGCGAAGCCGGGAATCAAGACCATGTCGTACTTGGGGAAGGGAAACGGCTGGGCGAAATAGCTGGAAAGGAAGTCGATGCCTTGCTTCGCCATCTGCTGCACTTCCGGAGCTTCCTTCGCGGCGCGCTCGAATTTCGATTGGCGAACGTAGAGCCCGGGCAGGCCAGGCGATTCAAGCTTCCTGAAATGTCCGGCGGCGAAGGCGAACAGGTAGGTGCTGATAGGCCGCGTCTCGGCAAAGGCAGACCGCGTTGCTCCTGCAGCTCCGTCGGACACAGCGGCGCGCTCGGTGTTGGAGACGACGGTCCAATTTTGCGGCGCATTCACTTCCAGCTTGAAGGTGCCCTTGAGATCCGGCTGGTCGAAGCAGGGAAACGCCATGCTGGCGTCCATGGGGACGAATAGGGTGTAAATGTAATCGGTGCCGTCGTCTTTGTCTTCGTAGCGGATGAGCGGCGTGCCCGCGGTCGAGACGCGCGAGGCAAATTCAATTTCGATCGTATTTTCGCCGTTGCGCAGCGATTTTGCCGGCAGATGCAAGTGGCCGTTCTGGAGCGCGGTTGCGATGTTGTGGCCATTCAGCCTGGCGCTGGAGACTTGGCCGTCGCGGTAATCGAGCAGCAGGTCGCCCGGCCGCGGCTGGTTCAGCTTAAAGCGCAGACTCTCACGCCCCGGCGCGGTGGGCGCTTTGGGCGCGAGTGTGAAAGCAAGCTCATAACGCAGGTCGCTGATGACGGCGGCCCGTTCCTGCGCCAGCGCGCGCGGCACGCCTTCCGGTGCCGTTTGCGCCAGAGTGATTGCAGGCGAACAGCAAGCACACACAACGGCCGCAGCAGCACGACATACACAGCCCAAATTGCCGAACCGAAACCTCCCGAACCACGAACGTCGGCCGGTGTGTACTGAACTCCGCATTACTCGCTCTCCCCGGCTTGCGCCTCAGTAGAAGATGAAATTCAACAGTGCCGTGGCAATCAGCACGATGACTGCCAGCGTCGCCGGCCGCGCATACCAGGCGATGTGCTGCTCGCTTGGCTTTTTCGTGAGCGAATAGACGAGCCCCGTAAGCTCAGATTCGGCACGCGGGTGCGTCAGCAGCGAAATCACGATAGTCACGACGAAGCAGGTAATCCAGGCAAAAATCGCCGTCCAGAAGTTCTGCGCCATCTCGCTGGGGTAGGTGTGCACCAGGCCCAGCCAGCCGCCTTTAATGCCGGCGCCGGCGCCCGCCGGCAGCGTAAGGCCCTGATGAATCGCAGCCGCGCAGGTTCCCGAGAGCAGCCCGATAAAGGCTCCGTGGCCGGTGGTGCGTTTCCAGAACATGCCCAGCAGGAAGGTCGCAAACAGCGGCGCATTCACGAATGCGAATACCAGTTGCAGCATATCCATGATGTTGTTGAAGCGCGTGGCCGCATATGCAGCCATCACCGAAAGCGCAATACCGAATACGGTCGCCGCGCGTCCCATCCAGAGATAGTGCTCATCGCTTGCGCCGCGATTGATGTAGCTCTGGTAGATGTCGTAGGTCCAGACGGTGTTGAACGCCGTCACGTTGCCGGCCATCCCGGACATGAAGCTGGCGAGCAGCGCCGTGAGGCCGAGGCCAAGCATGCCGGTCGGCAGGTAATGCAGCAGCATGTTGGGAATGGCGAGATCGTAATCGAGAACCACGTTGCCGCCCTGGTCGCGGACCACGCCGCCACGGTCATCGATCTTGGCGGGGATCAGGCCCTTGCCGCCTGCCTCACGCGCCTGATTGTTCGCAGCATCGATCTGCTGAGCGACTTCCTGTTTGCTCCCGGCTGCGACCGTCCAGTGCCCGCGTGCTTGCGTAGGCAGGGCAATTGCGATAATCCCCGGCAGGATCACGAGAAACGGGAACAGCATTTTGGGAAATGCCGCGATCAGCGGCGTGCGGCGCGCCGCACTCATGGAATCGGCCGCCATGGCGCGCTGCACCACCAGGAAATCCGTGCACCAATATCCAAACGACAGCACGAAGCCCAGGCCCATCACGAGGCCAAACCACTCCACGCCCATGGGGTTTGTGTTGGCGTGGCCAAAGCCCTGCCATGAGTGGGTGAACTCAGGCGAAAGGCGCTGCTGAATTCCTGACCATCCGCCAACGTTCTTCAGCCCTAGCCACACCAGCGGCAAAAAACCGGCGACGATGAAAAAGAATTGCAGCACCTCGTTGTACATGGCGCTGGTCAGGCCGCCGAGCAGGATGTAGGCCAGCACGATGACGGCTGAAACCAGAATGCCGGCGTGGAAGATCCAGGTGGAAGGCAGGCCCATGGCCGTGAATGCGCGATCGAAGATATGCAGCGAAACAATCAGCTTGGCCATGGCGTACATGGAAATGCCAGAGCTGAAGACTGTCATCACGGCGAACGAAATGGCGTTGAGGCCGCGGGTCTTTTCGTCGAAGCGCAGGCGCAGATATTCAGGCACGGAGCGTGCGCGCGAGCCGTAATAGAACGGCATCATGAACACGCCGACGAACACCATCGCAGGAATGGCGCCAATCCAATAAAAGTGGCTGGTAGCAATGCCGTACTTGGCGCCTGAAGCGCCCATGCCGATGACTTCCTGCGCGCCGAGGTTCGCGGAAATAAATGCCAGGCCGCAGACCCACGCCGGAATCGAGCGGCCCGCGAGGAAGAAATCGGTGCTGCTCTTCATGTACCGCTTCAGCGCGAAGCCGATGCCCAACACGAAGCCGAAGTACACCAGCATGATGAGCCAATCGATGATGGTGAGCTGCACGTGTCCTCGCTAACTGCCCGGGCGCATGCGCCCGAACACCACGACTCGGCTCGACGGACGGCCGAACCAGCAGCCGCGGCAAGGCAGCATTGTACCGATGGCCGGCGAGACAAGAAGTGATTAGTGGGCGGGGGTATGGTGGCGGTGCAGCAGCTTCGCTTCGAGGTCGGGGCCGAATTCAGAGAAGATGCCGCCCACACTGCCGTAGGCGAGCGAGATCGCCGAGCGGCTCATGGTCAGCTCAAAGCCGCGGTCTGACGGCGGGTAATACAGATTAGAGATGCCGCCGGTGGTGAAGGCGCCGAAGAAGTTCGCGAAGCTTGGCGAGCGCGTTCCCCGGTCGGTGCGGCACACAAATTCCTGGGTGATGGCGTGAGCCAGCCGCGTGCGGAAGCCGCCCTGGCCAAGCCGGAAAAATCGCGGGTCCTCCTTCAGCAGAATCGGGTAAAACGCGTTGCTGAAAAATCCGCTCGACATTCCATCCGCCAGCGCCGCGCCGTAACGCTTGCCGTATCCGGCGGCGCCCTGCCCATATTCAGGAAATTCGTTTTGCCACTGGCTCAGCCCGGCTTGCAACCCGATGGCTGCGCCCTCAAACGGATCAAACGCGGTCTTGGCCCAGAGGTGGAGCTTCTCAGGCGCAGTGAGCGGGCGCGCATTCTGGCGGCTGGTCACGCCGAACATGGGCACGACGCCCAGCATGCGCTGAGATTGCTCAGCCTGCATGGCCGTGTCTTCCGCGGTCTTGGGTTTCGCCGGCTGCGAGTTGGCTTTTACGTTGCCGTCGGAAGCGGCGGCAGGGCTTTGCTGCGCCACAGAAAACACAGATGCCAGGCAAAGAAGTGTGACCAGAGAGACGCGCATTCAGCACCGATTCTAGGCGTGGGGTAGGTAACGCAACCTGAGCAAACTATTATTTGTTTGTAACGAGTTGACAGCCAGATTACGAACGGCCAGCACCCAACGCGGCAAGGCTTTGGCCGCCGGCTAGAACGGCCTGGCGTGAGCGGACGCAATTGCCGGATTGCGGTAGAGAAGCGCACCGCCCACGCACCATGCGGCCGCAATGGCGTATTCGCTGGCCGTGAAGTGGCCGGGAATGGCGGGAAGCAGCTTGATGGCGAGCAGCGTGACGGCAACCGCCGCGCCCACTAGCGCAATGCCGGCGCCTTTGCGGCGCATGAGCAGAAATGAAACGCAGGCGAACAGCCAGCCGGCAGCGCCTGCTGCGGAACCAATTTCGGTAATCGGGACCAGCACGGCTTCACCCGCCAGCACGGCTGCCGCCGTCATCAACGCAGCACAAACAATTGCCGCAGTTGGCGTTTGCCGCCGCGGATGCAAGCTCCCCAGCGCTTGCGGAACGTAGCCGGCGCGGCCCAGGGCAAACAGCAATCGAGTGGCCGCCACAAAGTTGCCGTTAAAAATCTTGACAAGTGAAACCAGCGCCACCGCCAGAATGGCGTTGGCCAGCCACTTTGCGCCGAAAGCTCGCTCGAAGGCAGTCGCTGTCAGGAAGCCGCCCGAGCCCAGGTTTCGCCACGGGTACACGTAGCTTGCCGCCGCAATTACGGCGAGGTAAAACAGGACGCCCACGGCGAGCGCCAGCAGAATGGCGCGGAAGAAATTCTTTCGCCGAAAATCGACACGCGACTCTTCCGAGCACTTTGCCACCGCCTCAAAGCCAATCAGGAAATAAGGCGCGATCTGCAGCACCAGGATGATCGAGACCCACGGCGAATGCGTGAACAGCGGCTGGAGATTGCCGCTTGATCCGCGCACCGCTGCCAACACCACGAACGCGGCGCCGCACGCCAGGATCGCAAAGCTCGACCAGTTCTGCAGCCGCGCCGTCACGCTGATGCCGCGGTGGTTCAGCAAAGCAATTAGGGCGATGAGCAGGAGGCCGACCACGAGCTGCGGCCACTCGACCACGAGCCCGCCCACGGAGTACAGGGTTCCGCGATTCAGTGCAGGGAACAGCCGCGCCAGGATTTTGCCGATGGCAACCGCCTCCCACGGGCAGACCACCAGGTATGCCGGGACCATCAGCCAGCCCGCAAAAAAGCTCGCACGCGGCGGCATCACGGCGGAGGCGTAAGCCAGCTCAGCGCCGGCATCGGGAATGGCGGCCACGAGCTGCCCATAAACCCAGGCGATGGGCAGCAGCGCAAGCCCGCAGAGCGCAAAGCCAAGCATGGTGCCGGCAGGGCCGCCCCGGGCCAGCCAGTCATCCATTAATACGAGCCAGCCCGCGCCGATCATCGTGCCCCAGCCGAGCGCGAAATAATCAACTACGCGAAGTTTACGGGCCAGCGGCATTTTGGCGTGCCTAGGATATCTGACCGCACGGCTTCCGTGGTATGCTCCCCACAATTCGGGGGACACCGTTACATGGCAAGCGCACTTTCAGCCCCGGCCTGGCAGCCGCCTCGCCGGTCAAAGAAGAAAATCGTCTTCTGGTTGGTTTTTTTCGCTGTCACTGCATTCGTCACTTACATGAAGAATGCGCGCGTCTTCGATCCATCCTCTGAAGTCGCCCGCCACTTCAGCCCCGGAACCAGGTTCCTGATTCCGCACGCATTCTTTTCCGGCATCGCGCTGGTGATGGGCGCCTTGCAGTTTTCAAACCGCCTGCGCGCGCGCTTCCTCGCGCTGCATCGCAGGCTCGGCTATGTGTACGTTGTTTGTGTGGTGGTGGGCGCGCCGATGGCGATTCCGCTCTCCGTGAAAATCGGCACGCCTTCCCTGGTGGCAGCGTCAGTGGTGCAGACGTTTGGCTGGGTGGCCTGCACTTTGATCGCGCTCTACTGCATCCGCAACGGCAATATTCAACAGCACCGGCGCTGGATGCTGCGCGGCTACCCGTTCGCGGTGGTGTTTACCGTGACGCGAGTCATCATTCCGATCCCGCCAATCCTGCGTTCAGGAGTTGTCGGAACCGAAATCGTGGTGTGGTGCACGATCGCCGCCGCGGCTTTTCTGCCGACGCTCGTGCTTGAGTGGCCGGCACTGCGCCGCGCCCGCCCATCTGCACCGCGGGCCTCGGCTACTGCTCAGGCGGCGACTGCGGTGCAGTGAGCGAAAGCTCAGGCAAGCCCGCCTGGCGCAACTGGGAGTTGATGCCGGGCAGCGACTGCTTGAACTCATTCAGGCGTGGCGTCATGGCGTCGAACTGACGTTGCAGCTCGGCGGCAGCCTCCGCATCCTGCGAAGTCGGCGCTGCATCAGCTTCCTCCACCGCGTTCATCAAGGCCAGCAGGCCCCCGCGAATTGAGGTCACGGTATCCTGCCGTGGGCCGGCGCCGCGGCCGCCGCCAAAGCCCTGTTCCTGCCCCAGCAGCGCTGTGACTTTCTGCAGCGTGTCATTCACCACCGCAGGCGAATTCTGGCCCTGGCGCATCTGGTTCAATTGCGAGCGCATCGATTGCAGCGCCTGGAAGGCCTGGTTCGCCGCCACAGCCTGGTCGTAGAGCTTTTTGGCCAGCGTGAACTGCGCCTGCAGATCGGCGGCTGAGGCCTTGACGCGCGGATCGTTGCGCACATCGAGCATCTGCGTGGCGGTTTGACCGTGGGCGGTCACCGTGACCTTGTAACGGCCAGGCGTCACCCACGGCGATGTGCCCGAAGGCGCCGTGTTATGCGGCACGGCCGCGATGGGATAATTCGGGCGAATGCCCGGCAGCGGCGCCCAGTGCAGGTCCCACACCATGCGGTGCATGCCGGCGCTGGTACCGATGCGTTGCGGCGGGCGCAGCCAATACAGCGGGATGGCCAGCCGCGGGTCGACTTCCGGCACAGGATCAGCGCTGGAATAGCGCCGAACCAGGTTGCCGCCCGCATCCGCAATCTCGATGGTCACCGGCCCGGACGCATCGGCGCCCAGCCAGTAATCAATGATGGCCCCGTCGGGCGGGTTCTGCCCTGCCGGCGTATCGGGCGGCAGCGGCGTATCGGGATTCATGTCCCAGCGCACGCGGGTTGCGACCTCAGGAGCAAACAGCTCCAGCGGCTTTTGCTCCGCGCCCGCAGCTATCTGGCGCAGGGCCGTAATGTCATCCAGGATCCAGAAGCCGCGCCCATGCGTGCCGGCCGCCAGGTCGTCATCTTTGACAATGATGTCGCGCACCGAGCTGGCCGGCATGTTCAGCCGCAGCGATTGCCAGCGCTCCCCATCATCAAAGCTCACGTAAACGGCGCGCTCGGTTGCGGCGAACAGCAGTCCCTTGCGCTTGGGATCTTCGCGCACGGAATTCACATTTTCATCTTGCGGAATGCCGCTGACGATTTCCGTCCAGGTGTTGCCGCCATCATGCGTGCGCAAGATATGGGGCCGCAAGTCGTCGAGGCGAATGGTGTTGATGGCGGCGTACGCGGTCTGCGCGTCGAAATGGCCGGCATCGAGTTGCGAAACCTTAGCCCACGGCGCAAGCTGCGGCGGCGTCACGTTGCTCCAGTTTGCGCCACTGTTCGTCGTGACCTGAATTTGGCCGTCATCGGTGCCTGCCCAGATGCGGTTCACGTCGAGCGGGGAAGGCGCCACAGCGTAGATCACGCCGCGCTGCGCCGGCTGCGCTGACTGCTCGCCTTTATATTTGCCCACGCTTGCGGGGATTTCCCACGTCTTGCGCGTCAGGTCAGGAGAAATCTGCTTCCAGTGATTGCCGCCGTCGCGAGTTTCCCACAGCATGTTGCTGGCGACATAAAGAATGTGCGGGTCCTTCGGCGAAAAAATCACCGGCTCGGTGCGCACCGCACGATAATCGGGGCCGCGCAACGGCTTTGGCGAAACGTTTGCCACCTGCCCGGTGCGCCGGTCGTAGCGCGTCACCTTGCCGCCGTAAACCAGGTCCGGATCGAGCGGGTCAGGCGCAGCATACCCATACTCTTCAACCGCCACCGGGTGCCAGTCGCGCATAGTGATCTCGCCGTCATTGCCGCGGCTGCGAATGCACACTGAGCCGCTGTCCTGCTGCCCGCTGCACAGCCGGTAGGGAAAGGCGTTATCAGCGGTGACGTGATACACCGCGGCCGTGGGCTGCGTGTACCACGAGCTCCAGCTTTCGCCGCCATTTACGCTGATAATTGCGCCCTGGTCGCTGGTGATCAAAATAATGTTCGGGTCGTTGGGATTGATCCAGATGTTCTGATAATCGTCGCCGCCGGGAGCGCCGCGAATGCCAGTCCAGCTTTTGCCGCCGTCGGTTGATTTCCACACCACCGTGCTGGTGACATAGAGCACATCAGGATTTTTAGGATCAACCCGCGGCACCGGCAGGTCGCCGCCGCCGATGCGCGAAGCCGGGCGCGTGTCGGTCGTGGTTTGCGTCCAGTTGTCGCCGCCGTCATCGGAGCGATAGATGCTGACGCTGCGCCCATTGGCAACCGTGGCGTAGAGCCGCTGCGAATCGAGGGGCGAGATGGTGACATCAACCTGCACGACGCCTTCGGGCAGCCCTTTTGTTAGCTGCCGCCAGGTTGTGCCGCCATCCACCGACTTAAACAATCCTCCCGTCGTCCCGCCCCATGCCGAGTTTTCCCACGGCCCTTGCCGCGCCTCCCACATGCCGGCGTACACCACCTGCGGATTGCTGGGATCGATTTCTACAAATGAGCCGCCGGTGTTTTCGTCTTTGTACAGGACCTTCTCGAAGGTCTGGCCGCCGTCGGTTGAGCGGAAGATGCCGCGCTCCTGGTTCGGCCCATAAGGATGGCCGAGTGCAGCCACGAACAGGCGATCGGGATTGCGCGGGTCCACTGAAATCCAGGGGATCTGCTGGGTGTCGCGCAACTGCGGCAGGTGGGTCCAGGTTTTGCCGCCGTCGAGCGACTTGTACATGCCGTCGCCCAGCGCCAGGTCAGGCCGGTTCAGGCCTTCACCGGTGCCGGCGTAAATCGTGTTAGGTTGCGCCGGAGAAATGCCCAGCGCGCCGATAGAGCCTACCGGCTGGTCGTTCCACAATGATTGCCAGGTGTGGCCGTAATCGGTCGTCTTCCACACGCCACCATTCGATACGCCGATATAAAACACGTTCGGCTGCGCGGCGATTCCCGCCAGCGCGCGCGTGCGCCCGCCACGATAAGGCCCGATTTCACGCCAGCGCATGTCTTGAAACAGGCGCGAATCGTAAGACTGCGAAAAACAGAAAACTGAGAGGAGCGAGAAGAGCAGGAACAGGTGTGCACGTTTCACGCCCGAAAGATTAAAGGCAGGCGCGCAAAGTTAAAAGGCAAAAGTTAAAAGGCAGAGTACAAGGATGCTTCAACCGGCCAGCAAGTGTTTGATTGCCGCGATGAGCGGCGCGCGCAGCCTACGGTTTGGCGTTCTTGTGGACTTCCACGGTGCTCCAGGTTTTGTCGGCGGCGTGGCAGATATTTTCCAGCGGGCATTCGGCGCATTTTGGCCTGCGCGCGATGCACAGCTTGCGCCCATGCCAGATGACCTGGTGCGAAAAATCTGTCCAGCGCTCGCGCGGGATGATGCGCATCAGGTCCTGCTCGATTTTCACGGGCTCATCGTTCCGGGTGAGCTCCAGCCGCCGCGAAATGCGATGCACGTGAGTATCGACAACTACGCCCTCATTCTTCCTGAACCAGGTGCCGAGGACCACATTGGCCGTCTTCCGAGCCACACCCGGAATCGTGAGCAGCTCGTCCATGGTTTCGGGCACGCGGCCGCCAAAGTCGCTCGTGACCTTCTTGGCCGCGCCCACCAGCGATTTCGACTTGTTGCGAAAAAAGCCGGTGGAGCGAATGTCAGGCTCGAGCTGCTCCGGCTTCAGCGCCGCAAACTCAGCCGGCGTGGGATATTTGCGGAACAGCTCCGGCGTCACCATGTTCACCCGAACATCCGTGCATTGCGCCGAAAGAATCGTTGCCACCAGCAGCTCCCACGCGCTGCTGTGATTCAAGGCGCAGGTCACCGCCGGATAAGCGGCATCGAGCCGCTTCATGATTTTGCTCACGCGGTCAGCCGCCAGCGGATCAAAGCGCACGGCCTTGCGGCCGGTTCTCCTGGCTGGCGATTTCGTCGATGACTTGGCCAATTTGCGTATCTGAGCCGCGAATCGCCGCTATCCCAGGCGCTCCAGCATCTCCTGCACGCTGGTTTGCACGCACGTGAACATGGGAGTGTCGCGCTGGGTGTAGCGGTTCGCGTCGGTTTCGCGCATGCCTTGCACCGCGTCGAGCACGTCTTCGGGAACGTCGCTCTCGTAGGCGAGAAGGAAATCCTGATCGTCCAGGCCGAACGAATAAATCACGTTCATCTTGACCTGCGGAAAATTAATGAGCTCCTTGATCCAGTCGTTGATGATGGTCTGGCGCTGGTCGGGATCGAGCGTGTACCAGTTGGCGTTCTTCACCAGCGGCGACAGAAACAGGTACTTGCGCTCGCCGGGCTTAATCGCCCGAATATCGACCTGGCGGCTTTCCTCGTAACGAATCATGTAGCGCGAGCGCTTGGTCATGCCCAGGAAGTTATGCGCGATTCGCAGGTAGCCGCCCAGGCGTGTGCCCAGCAGCTCGGCCGACATGTGCTGCAACTCGTCAAGCGAATAGCAGATGCGCCACAGCATCATCTGGGCTTCAGCGCGCGTGCCCACGGTGGAATACGGCACCACCCGCATGCTGCCGGTGGAGTTCCAGCGAGTGATTACGTCGGCGAATTCGCGGCGATGCTCGTCGCGCTCCGCGGCCGGCACCCGCCGCCACTCCGGCTCGGCGCGATAGAACGTAAACGTGACGAATTGGCGTCGATCAGCCATTGCCGAAATTTATCTTAGCGCAATCTCTCGGTGCTGCCCGCGCTCACCTGCCGCCGGCCCGGACTGCGCCTATCGCTGCAGCAAACCACGCTGCTGCCGCGGTTGCCAGTTTTGAATTCCGTCCTGTATTGGCGCGGGCGCGAGCCCGGTTCCCAAAGAATGCCCTTTCGTAACCTGCCTTCGCCCGCGCTTTGGCGATACATTGCAGCCATGGCGGTACGCGCACTTCAACTCGGCCAACTATGGCGTCGCGATTCCAGCGGCGATGTATTCCTGGTCACCAAGCTCTACAGCGAAGTGTTTTCGCAGATTGCCGTGTTGCGCCGCGCGCCCGCCAATGGCACCGCGGAAGGCGAAACTATTCGCGTCAAAGTTGTGCGCGGCGATGCCGGCTCAACCCTGCCCGGCTACACCTTCACGCAGGATGCCGGCGACGAGTTCTGAGATCCAACTAAGTTTTCTGCCGACAATCCCGCGACTGCGCCTCATCTGACAACGCAATTAAAGCTGTTTTGCCGGCCTCCGCTACACTGAACGGTGCTGGAAAAACTACTAGCCGAATTGTTCGCGTTCTGCGTCGCGGTTGAAAGTGCCGGCGGCTATCCCGGCGTCTTGCTGCTCATGGCCATCGAATCGGCCTGCATTCCGCTGCCGTCTGAAGTCATCATGCCCTTCGCCGGCTACCTGGTTTATACCGGCCGGTTCAACCTGTATGCCGTGGCAGCGGTCGGCGCGCTGGGCTGCAATGCGGGGTCGTTCGTGGCTTATCTCATCGGCTACTACGGCGGCAGGCCGCTGGTCGCGCGTTACGGTTCCTACGTGCTGGTAAGCCGCAGGGAACTGGAACATACCGAGCGCTTTTTTTCGCGGCACGGCAGCGCAACCGTGTTCATTTCGCGCATGCTGCCGGTAGTGCGGACGTTTATTGCCCTGCCCGCGGGTGTGGCGCGCATGCCGCAAGGCCGCTTCCATCTCTACACTTTCCTTGGATCGTTCCCCTGGTGCCTTGGCCTGGCGTGGCTGGGAATGAAGCTGGGGGAACGCTGGGACAAAGATCCTCGCCTCAAGACCTGGTTCCACCGCTTTGATGCCGCAATCGTCATCATCATCGTGGCGCTCGGAATCTGGTTCGTATGGTCGCGCTGGCGCCAGCGCATCCGCGCGTCAGACGTTGCTCAGCCATAACGCTCAACCTCGCTCATCACCGGCGTTGCTTTGCAGCAACGACGCAGGGCCGCATAGTGGGCAACACGCGCCGGGAATTTACTTCACCGGCTTGCGTTTACAAATCTCCTACGAATACGAGAAGATGAACATTTCACCTTGATTGACAGGAGCGCCATGCCAACGCGCGCAAAATCTGCGGCTTCGTCGAAACGTCCGTCTGCCAGCAAGTCCACCAGCAATGTTGCTCCTCCCAAAGGCAAGCTGGGCATCATGATCCCCGGCATGGGCGCCGTCGCAACTACCTTCGTCGCCGGCGTTGAAGCCGTGCGCCGTGGCATCGCCAAGCCCATCGGCTCGCTTACCCAGATGGGCACCATTCGCCTGGGCAAGCGCACCGCCAACAAGACGCCGCTGGTGCGCGATTTCGTGCCGCTCGCCGCGCTCGATGACCTGGTCTTCACCGGCTGGGACATTTTTCAGGACAACATGTATGAATCGGCCATGAATGCCGGCGTGCTCGAGCGCTCGCTGCTGACCGAAATCCGCCCGTTCCTGCAGGGCATCAAGCCTCGCCCCGCCGTCTTCGACCGCGAATACGTCAAGCGCCTCGATGGCCCTAACGTCAAAAAAGGCAAGAACAAGATGGAGCTGGTGGAACAGGTCCGTGCCGATATCCAGGACTTCAGGAAAACCAGCGAGGCTGATCGCCTGGTGATGATGTGGTGCGGGTCCACCGAAACCTTCATTCAGCCGAGCGAAGTTCATCAATCCGTGAAGTCTTTTGAAGAAGGGCTGCGCAAAAACCACAAAGACATCGCGCCCAGCATGATTTACGCCTACGCGGCGCTGCAGGAAGGCGTGCCGTTCGCCAACGGCGCGCCCAACCTCACGGTCGATATCCCGGTAATGCAGGAGCTTTCGCGCAAGAACAGCGCGCCTATATGCGGCAAGGATTTTAAGACCGGCCAGACCTTGATGAAGACGGTGCTGGCGCCTGCCTTCAAGGCGCGCATGCTCGGCCTCTCCGGCTGGTACTCAACCAATATCCTCGGTAACCGCGACGGGGAAGTGCTCGACGATCCCGGCTCCTTCAAGACCAAGGAAGAATCCAAGCTGGGCGTGCTGGAACACATTCTCCAGCCCCAGAAGTATCCCGAGCTCTACGGCAATATCTTCCACAAGGTTCGCATTAACTATTATCCGCCGCGCGGTGATAACAAAGAGGGTTGGGACAATATCGATATCTTCGGCTGGCTCGGCTATCCCATGCAGATCAAGGTCGATTTTCTGTGCCGCGATTCCATCCTGGCCGCGCCCATCGTGCTTGACCTCGTCCTGTTCCTTGACCTGGCGCAGCGCTCGCCCGAACTGCGGGGCCTCGGCATCCAGGAATGGCTCAGCTTCTATTTCAAATCGCCTATGACCGCGCCCGGGCTCTACCCCGAGCACGATTTGTTTATTCAATCGATGAAGCTCAAGAACACGCTGCGCCACCTGCGCGGCGAAGAGTTGATCACGCACCTGGGGCTGGAGTATTACGATTGACCTTGGGCGCGGAGATCTGCATGGTTCTGCAGCGGGCGATAATCCCGCCGCTGCTCGGCGGCATCTCATTGGTGAATGCGTGTTCTTGCCGCATCCCTGGTGCTTCTGCTGGTATCGCCGGCATTTGCCAGCACTCCTGCCAGCTTCCGCGGCAAAGTGATCGAGTTTCCTAACGAAAAGCGCTCAGCGCCTGACCTGATCTTCGTCATGGCTCGCAACGGCGCGCTGCGCCGCGTGCAGGTGGGAAAAGCCCGTGTCAGCTACGATGAGCATATTCCCGCCAGGCTCCGCTACAGGCAGCACAGCCAGGGCCTGAAGCACGGCGCCGAAGTTCGCGTCGAAGCCGAAGAGAACGGCCACGGCCTGTGGCGTGCCCGCACTATCGAAATCATCGGGGTTCCCGGCGCTCCCGCGCCTGAGCCGCGCGCCCAGGCCAGGCCCAAGCTTCCGCAAAGCGACCGCCCCGCCACCGGGCCCGTGCTCTCCAAGCGCAGTTAGCATTTTTCCTTTTTCGTCTCCGTTGTTTCGCAAACGCCGCAGCCGCCGCCTGCCGTGAAGGCCGCTCTGGTGTCTCACCGAAGCATTTTGCCGGCTCCGCCATGCGGCCAGCCCGGACCTGCCCATTTGGGTGATGTGGCCGTGCTTAAACTGCGCGATTCTGCAGATGCCGGAGCACGTTCCCGGCGAATGGAGATCAGAATGGCAACGACATTAACCGAACTTTCAAAGGCCCTGGCGGACGCGGTCGAGGCGGCAGGGCGCAACGTAGTTGCAGTGCACGAAGGCGGGCGCGCAGGCGTGAGCGCAACTCTGTGGCGCGATGACATCGCCGTAACGGCGGCGCATACCATCGCCGGCCTCAAATCCGTCACGCTCACCCTGCCCGATGGCACGAGCGGCACCGCCGAGGTCGCCGGCGTGCTCCCCACTGCTGACCTCGCCGTGCTGAAGCTGGCAAAGAAATATTCAAGCCACGCGCAAGCTGCCGCGGCCGGCGCACTTCGCGTCGGCGACTTCGTGCTCGCCGTGGGCAGGCGCGGCGCGAACGGCGTTGTGGCCACGCACGGCATCATCAGCGCCATTGGCGAGGGAGAAAAGCCGCTGCGCCTTGACGTACAGCCATTCACCGGCTTCAGCGGCGGTCCGCTGGTCGGGGCCGATGGGCGCGTTATCGGCGTCAACACCTCCGGCCCGCGCCGCAACCTGGCCACAATTCCCGCAGCAGCAGTTGAAAGCGCCGTGGTCACCCTGCTCGCCAAAGGCCGCTTTCCCGTGCCTTACATCGGCATTGGCCTGCAGCCGGTGCGGCTCTCCTCAAGCGCCCAAAGCGATGCGGTTCGCCGCGCCCTGCTGGTCGTGATGGTTGAGCCCTCAGGCCCGGCGCACAAGGCAGGGCTGCTCGTGGGAGACATCATCAGTCATGTCGATGGCGCCGAACTCACCCAAGCTCGCGACCTGGAGCGCGCGCTGAAGCCCGAGCGCATCGGCCAATCCATCCGCGTAGGAGTCATCCGGGCGGGCAAGCAGCAGGAGATCGCGGTCACCATCGGCGACCGCGAATCGCGCTGACCGAGGCCGAATTCAGAACAGGAGGGAAGTGCGATGGCTGCAGCGGTGAATCCGGCGGGCGAGTTGAGCATCATTGGGAGCACGGGTTTTGGGGAGGCGGCCGAGCGCCTGCGCGCCGTCACGGTGCAGGTCATCACCGCAACCCGCGCCGGGGCCGGGTTCGGCTCTGGCGTGCTGTGGTCGGCTAACGGGCTGGTGATCACCAATGCGCACGTGGCGTCACGCGGGCGGGTGGTGGTGGTCTTCCAGAACGGCAGCCGATACGAAGCGGTAGTCGCCGGCGCCGACGGCCAGCATGATCTCGCCGCTTTGCAGATTCGGGGAGCAGTGTTCAGCCCGGCGGCAGTGCGCGATTCAGCCACGCTGCGCGTCGGCGAGCTGGTGATCGCGATGGGCAATCCGCGGGGTGAAATCGGCGCGGTCACGGCAGGCATGGTGCATCGCGTTGGCCAGGGCAGCCTGATTGAAACCGACGTTCACCTTGCGCCCGGCAACTCCGGCGGGCCGCTCGCCGATAGCGAAGGGCGCGTGCTCGGCGTGAACTCGTGCATCGTCAATGGCCTTGGAATCGCGATTGGAAGCCGCGCCATTCAAGCATTCGTAGCGCGGCTGGTGAGCGCAAAAAACTGAAATGGTGCGTGTTCGCATCGTCGCTCGAAGTGCTGTCTCGGCTGCCGGCTTTGAAGCTGTGCTGCTTGCCGGCGGCCGCTGCGAAATCAGCCGGTCTGCCGCCGACGTGGTGCTGGTCGAAGCCGGCCTGTCGCTGAAGCATGCCCTCGAGCGCGTGCGTGAGCACTCGGAGAGCGCGTGCATCGTTATTGCCGATAACCTGTCGCGGCGCGAGCTGCTTCACGCGCTGCATTCCGGCGTGCTGGCGGTTCTGCCGACGGCGTGCTCGCCCGAAGAGCTGCTCGCCGCCATTGAAGCCGCCGCCGCGGGCCTGGCAGCTTTCACCCCTGAGCAGCTCGAACGGCTGCTGCCTTCGGCTGCCGATCCGGGCGACGGCGACCTCAGCGAGCCGCTCACGGCGCGCGAATCGCAGGTGCTCGAACTGCTGGCCCAAGGCCTGGCCAACAAAGAAATCAGCGCCGCGCTGCACGTCTCCGAGCACACCGTCAAATTTCACGTCAGCTCAATCATTGCCAAGCTGGGCGTCGCCGGCAGGACCGAAGCCGTCAGCCGCGGGGTGCGCGACGGCCTCATCCTGCTCTAATGAGCGGGCGATGATTGTCAGGGCCGCTACGCGCGGTTCATGCGCCGGTATTCGTCGAAGGCTGCCAGGAACCGGTCGATGTCCGACTTCAGCAGGTAATACGGCGTTGAGAGGCGCAGCTTGGAAGGCTCGCCGCCGCGGATGCGGATCTTCTTCGTCTGCCACAGCCAGTTCTCCAGGTCCATGCGCTTGATCGGCGGCACGTTCACCGTGGCAATGCCGCAGCGCAGTGCCGGGTCAGGCGAGGTCCACGATTCCGCGCCACGCTTCACCATCTCTGCATGAATGTAGTCGGCCATGGCGCGATGCCGCCGCTCGATGCGGTCAAGCCCAATGTGATTGCACAAGTTAATTGCCGCGCGCAGCCCCCAGAGGTTGGGCACATTCGAGGAACCGAACATCTCAAAGCGTTGCGCTTTTAGTTGCGGCTCGTC
The DNA here is from genome assembly GCA_021323935.1 of Terriglobia bacterium. GTDB lineage: Bacteria > Acidobacteriota > Terriglobia > Terriglobales > Acidobacteriaceae > JAFAIN01. The sequence continues at coordinate 27,634 of JAJPJZ010000176.1, forward strand.
CCAGCCGTGCGTGGCAAGCGTGTTCCACACCCGCTCCTGGACTTCCGGCCGGATGTACAGATACCCGGAGCCTTTGGGCGCCATCAGCCACTTGTGCGGGCTCGAAGTATAAAAATCGCAGCCGATCTCGTGAATGTTCAGCCGCATCATCCCGGTGACGTGCGCGCCATCGAAGGCGGAGAGAATGCCTTTATCCCGAGCGAACTGCGCGATCTCGCTGGCCGGCAGCACCACGCCCGTATCGGTCGAAATGTGGCTGACAAAAATAATGCGGGTGCGCGGCGTGATGGCGTCGCTGATACGATTCAGGATTTCGGCGGCGCTCTTCGCCGGCTTGGGAATCTGGAACTTCTTTACCACCACGCCGTAGCGCTTGGCCCGCAGGTTCCACGGCTGTTCACCGCCGGGGTGCTCCTGGTCGCTCATCAGCACCTCGTCGCCCGCCTTCATCTCCAGCCCATTGGCGATGTAGCTGTTGGCTTCGGTGGCGTTGCGCACCAGCGCAATTTCGTCGCGCGAAGCGCCCACAAACTCCGCCAGCGGATCGCGAAACTCGTTCCACGAGTCGTAGCCCCAGATCGGGTAGTCCTCGGGGTTGGGCTGGTCCATGCGCTCGGTTTGCTTGTAGCCGTCAAAAACGGCGTTCAGGACAGGCCATGGCGACGAGCCTACCGTGCCGTTATTCAGGTAAACCTCATCGCTCGGGATGAGGAACTGCTTGCGCATCTCGGCCCAGAACGGGTCTTCGTTAGGGAAGGCAGCCGGATCGGGCAATTTGGCCGGCGGCGCCGGGTCAGGGCCGGCCGAAGGCACCCCCGCCTTCGCACTCGATTGCGCTAACGACCTTAGTTCCAGCGGGATGGCCATCCCGGTGGCTGAAACTGCAGCTAAAAAACGCCGTCGATCCATCTGCGCGCTCCTGTCAATTCCCAGAAAAGCTCTGCCGTGGGTCCGCCCGAAAACCGGCCCGCCATAGTACTCCAGGCGCGGCTCGGGGAGTGAAAGAACGCCAAAATATCAGAAACTTCCGCCCCGCCCGGTGGTCTAATGAAATTGAGGCAGCTTCCGTCCCAGCGTCAAACCCTGAGCAGCAGCCGGATAACAGAACGTAAGCGTTTGGCGTCCAACTAATTAGCCGCGGAACTGCCAATTCGGCAAGCTATAATGAAATCAGCCGCTGACCGCATCAGCACAGTCCCACAGGAGTTCTCTATGAAGTCGCGCGCGATTGCTCTGTTGGCATTCGCTTTGCTGCTGGTCTCGAGCGTTGCAGCCCAGGACACGACGGGCGCCACCAACACCAACAAAGACAGCAACACCAAGAAAACTGACACGCAGGCCGCTACTACGCCCGCCCAGAGCCCGGCCTCAACCACGGCAGACCCGGCGAAACCGGGTGACTCAAAATTGCAGGCGTCGAACGCCGCGGCCAAGCCCGCTGAGAGCGAAACCATGGGCGCGGACCCGTCGAAGGTGAAGCACGATGGCTCGCTTGACGACGTTGACGCCATCGGCAATCGCAAAATCGGCGAGAAGGGCCTGGGCGACTGGTACGGCATTGAGTCGGAAATCAAGATGGGCAAGCAGTTTGCCCAGCAGATTGAAGCCTCGGTCAAGCTGGTCAACGACCCGGTGATCTCGGAATACGTGAACCGCCTCGGCCAGAACCTGGTGCGCAACTCTGACGCCAAGATGCCGGTCACGTTCAAGGTGATCGATGACGACAGCATCAACGCCATCACGCTGCCTGGCGGCTTTATTTATGTGAACTCCGGCACCATCCTGGCGGCTGACAATGAAGCTGAACTTGCCGGCGTTATGGCGCATGAGCTCGGTCATAGCTGCGCCCGCCACACCACCCACCAGATGACGAAGATGAACTGGGCGAACATTGCCAGCATCCCGCTGATCTTCGTGGGCGGCGGTATTGGCCTGGCAGCGCGCGAAGCTGCCGGCATCGGATTGCCCGTGACGTTCATGAAGTTCTCGCGCGCCGATGAAGCCCAGGCGGATTATCTGGGCGCCCAGTACGCCTGGAAGTCAGGCTACGATCCTGAAGCGCTGGTCACGTTCTTCGAAAAGGTCGAGGCTCAGGAGAAGAAGAAACCCGGCACAATTTCCAAGGCATTTGCTTCGCATCCGCAGACGCCTGACCGCGTTGAAGCCACGCAGAAGGAAATTGCCACGATCATCCCGGCCAAAGACCAGTACATCGAATCGACCAGCGAGTTCGATGATGTGAAGGCGCGCCTGGCGGCAATCGAAAACAAGCGCAAGATCAACGACGATAAAGACGGCAACAAGCCGACGCTGCGCCGCGCGCAAAACGATAAGAAGGGCGACGGCACCAGCAAGAGCGACGACGATCGGCCAACGCTGCATCGCCGCGATCAGTAACTGTTCTGAGCAGAAATCAGGCCGCAGCACTCGCTGCGGCCTTTTTATTGCCGTGGAAACACTACCGGCGACTTCCCCTGGAAGCTCTTCGCGTGCCGGTCAGCGAATATTGTTTACTTGATCGTGAGATGAAGCGGGCTGGCTGCCTGCGGTGCCATCTCGTCCCGCATCGGCGGGATTAGGAAGATGTACGCCCCACCAGCCCCAGCAGGGTTCTTCCCGCAGGCCAGCCTTGCTGATTTCGATGTTCCTGACCTGCCGGAAGGGTGCCTTTGCTCGCCGGAGTCGCTCGCTGCCTTCGGCTCATCCAATACAATAGGAATGCGATGAAGGACGAACGCGACACACCGTCAGTTCCGGCCGCCGAGACGCACCTTTCAGGCAAGCAGCGCTTTGAAGACCTGGTGGGCAGCGAGCACGATCGCCGCCAGACTGCCTACGCCACCTATGGCGGCGGCGGCCAGCCCGAAGGCATCGTTTTCACCACGCTCGATAAGGCCGTGAACTGGGTGCGCAAGAACTCGCTGTGGCCCATGACCTTTGGCCTGGCTTGCTGCGCCATCGAGATGATGGCGATGGGGGCGTCACGTTTTGATATTGCCCGCTTCGGCGCCGAAGTTTTTCGGCCTTCGCCGCGGCAGTCGGACCTGATGATCATTGCCGGCCGCGTGTCGCAGAAGATGGCGCCGGTCATCCGCCAGCTCTGGGAGCAGATGCCGGAACCGAAGTGGGTGATCTCGATGGGCGCCTGCGCAACTTCAGGCGGCGTGTTCAACAACTACGCGCTGGTCCAAGGTGTGAACCAGGTGGTGCCGGTTGATGTCTATGTGCCGGGCTGCCCGCCACGCCCTGAAATGCTCATCTACGCCATCACGCTGCTGCAGGAAAAGATTGGCAACGAACGCGGCAGCTTTAAGCGCGCGCTGAACCTGGCGTAAGGATCGCGGGCTTATTTGCCGCAGTGCTCTCCATCGGCAGTCGCCGCAGCAGCGCAAACAGCAGCGGCAGACGTCAAACATCCTCTGCAATTCATTTGCTCACCTTTTCGTCGCGCTTGGCTGCGGCTTCAAGCGGCCGCTGTGGCTCGGTCATGCGCACCGGATCAAGAATTTCGTTAATCTCTTCTTCCTTCAGCAATCCCTTGGAGCGTGCAATTTCGATAATCGATTTACCGGTGGCGACCGATTCCTTGGCAATCTCCGCCGCCTTGGCATAACCGATGTAAGGATTCAGCGCGGTGGCGAGCGACACCGTGCTCTGCGCGTAGAACTCAGCGCGCTTCGGATTCGCGGTGATGCCGGCCACGCACTTTTCCGTGAACTGGCGCAGCATGTTGGTCAGGATCGTGATGCTCTGCATCACGCTGTAAGCCATCGTCGGCATCATGACGTTGAGTTCGAGCTGGCCCGCCTGCACCGCCAGCGCCACTGCCGCGTCATTGCCGACTACCTGGAACGAAACCATGGCGGCCAGCTCAGGCATTACCGGATTAATCTTGCCCGGCATGATGCTTGAGCCCGGCTGCAGCGCCGGCAGGTTGATTTCGCCAAAGCCGGTGTTCGGGCCCGAGGAAAGCAGCCGCAGGTCGTTGGAGATGCGAATCACTTCGAGCGCCAGGTTGCGCAGCGCCGCCGAAACCGTGGCCATCGCCAGGTTCGACTGCATGGCGTATCGCATATCGTCAACCGCGACCAGCTTCTGGCCTGAAATGCGTGCCAGGTTGGCCACGGCTTTTTCGCGGTAATCAGGATGAGTGTTGATGCCGGTTCCCACCGCCGAACCGCCCAGGCCCAACTCGCGCAGCAGCTCTGAATTTTGCCGAAGCAGCGTCGTTGAGCGGCGAATGGCGCCGGCGTAGGCGGCGAACTCCTGCCCCAGCCGCATCGGCACTGCATCCTGCATGTGCGTGCGGCCCGACTTCATGATGCCCCAGAACTCCTTGCCCTTAGCTTCGAACGCGGCCGCCAGCCGCTCCAGCACCGGATACAGCTCTTCGAGCGCCAGCAAACTCGCCAGCCGCATGCCGGTAGGGAAGACGTCGTTGGTGCTCTGGCCGTAGTTCACGTGGTCGTTAGGGTGGACGTTCTGGTATCCGCCGAGCGTTCCGCCCATGATTTCGTTGGCGCGGTTGGCGATGACTTCGTTGGTGTTCATGTGGAAGCTGACGCCGGCGCCGGCCTGGAACACGTCAACCACGAAAGCGTCGTTCCACTTTCCCTGCTGCACCTCGCGCGAGGCCTGGATGATTGCGTCCGCGCGCTTCGAATCAACCAGGCCGAGGGTTTTGTTGGCTTCGGCGGCGGCTTCCTTGATCATTCCGAACGCGCGAATCAGCGTGGGATGGGCGCGCATGCCGCTGATGGGGTAATTTTCCACGGCGCGAGCAGTTTGAATTCCGTAGTAAACGCCGGCGGGAATTTCCTTGGTTCCGATGGAATCTTTTTCGGTGCGGGTGGCGCCTTTCGCCGAGCTGTTCCCAGACATGATCGCTCCTGCTGAGTGCGAATAGAAATGAAGGACTCTAGATTATATTGATAGCAAGTTTCGCAGCGCAGGCTGACGCAAGAATCTGACCCAGGCTGATGCCGGAGAATGACATCTTCGACGTTGTAATCATCGGCGCCGGCCCGACCGGCCTGGCCTGCGCCATTGAGGCTCGCCGCGCCGGCTTCACCGCCCTGAACATCGACAAAGGGTGCTTGGTCAACTCGCTCTATAACTACCCCACCAACATGGTATTTTTCACCACGCCTGAGCTGCTTGAAATCGGCGATCTGCCTTTCACCACTTCCAATCAAAA